>JBCCLS010000122.1:0-7997 GCA_039026835.1 Bacteroidota bacterium
GAATTCTTTAAGTGGTTGGAAGAAACGTTGAAAAATATAAACTAAAAATGGAAGACTTGTCCATTTGAGTATTGCTGAAAGCACCGAGCGTAGCTCATGAGAACGCTAGCAAAACTAACGTTTTAATTGAATCTCGACTGCGCTCGATTTGACACCTTTTGTGAATTTAATATAATTCTTTTAGCTTTATAAGAACTAATCTTTATTAAGTTTAATGGATTTTAAAAGGCGAAAAAAGCTTCTCATACCTCTAAAATTTTTGCGCTGGTGCTACATGTACTTAGGATATGGCTATATCCTTCAAAACATGATACTTACTAAACCAAAGAAAATTAAATATGCTAGAAAGCCAAGTAATTTATTAATATGGATAGTAACTATATATACAGCATTATTCACCATAGCTTATCAGCGATATGAAAACAGAGTTGCGAGGGTTTATACAACATTTGGTGCTTACACTAGTCAGCTACAAGACAATGTATCTATGGAAACTTTACAGGGTTTCATAAATATTAGTGATAAACAAGTGCCTGTAGAACCTAACTATTTTAAATTTTGGACAACTTTGATGTCATTCTGGAAAAATGAATCTTATAACTTCTTAAGTGATGATGTGGGAAGATTAGCTGGGGATAAGATAAATATAAAATTAAAGAATAGAGAAAAGATAAAACTCAATAAATATACTGCATCAAGAAATAGACAATTAATAACTGAAAATGCACATATTGATGCGAATAGGTGGAAGTTATTCTCATATACGAATATTAAAAAATCAACCGTAACATTCGAACAAAGTTATCTTGAAAGCTTAACACTTCGCTCGTCTGATACTGTATACTTAGTGAAGAACAAAATTGACCTTTTATCTTTGACGGAATCTAAAGTCAATTTTATTGGAAACCGCATTCAAGAGTTTCTTGCACAAGATGCGGTTTTAAGAGACCAATCATCATATGGAGAAGTTGAGAGAAAGAATAAGATCTCAAACTTAATTGTACATAATTCTATAATTATGGGGTTATCTTTAGACGTCGACTCAATATTTAATTCAAAGGCTTTCAAGAATTCTACAATTTTTTATAAATGTAAATTTTCAAAACGACCTTCAATTGCCAATATTAAAGGGTATAGCTTTGGTGGCAGAACTGCACAAAAAAGAGTTGACACATATTATCAAGGTGATGTATCAAAAATTAGTCCCTCAGATATCATCTTTTATAAATGTACTATTGATGATAAATCAATCTCCAATATTGATTCATTAAATTTTCAAGAAAAAATATATTCTAAATTAGATTCGTTAGACTTTCGTTTGTTTGAGATGAATACTGCATATAGTCGGTAATTATTCATCTAAACAATCAAAATATAAACCATTCAGTAAGTAGATTAATAACTGTTCACTATAAAATACGCAATGTCTTCTCTTTAGAATAGAACAAAACACACACCACAACCTCATTATGTTAAATTCCTAAAACCGTAATGCATCTTTTTTAATTTCTCTTATTTTTAGAAAATAGAACTACTTCGGAATAAAAGCGCGAAGTACTAAAAAGAAAAATTTAAAAAAACGAAGCTGCACCAAAGTAGGAATTTCGTCAAACCGAATCGAGTTCGGTTTCCCATAAAATTGAATCTCAACACTATGAGATTCTGGATCAAGTCCAGAATGACGTTTCAATTTACTTTATAGATCGCTTCATTCAAACCTCGAGTATCGAGTCTTAAACAACCAAAAATGATCAAATTATTCAACCTACAGAAAATCGCAAAAGTAGTAAGCTTCACTTTTGCTTTTCTCATGATTGTCTCCACCAGTTATGCACAAAAAAGCACTAAAGGAAAAGACACAAAAAAAGAAAACACAAGCGCCATTTACAGTGGCTTAAAGTTTAGAAGTATTGGCCCTGCGTTTATGTCAGGGAGAATCGCAGACATTGTGATTCATCCAACCAATGAAAATGTATGGTATGTAGCCGTCGGTTCTGGCGGCGTTTGGAAAACCACAAACTCAGGAACCACTTGGAAATCTATCTTTGACGGACAAGTAAGCTATTCTATTGGCTGCGTAACACTTGACCCACAAAACCCAGAAATTGTTTGGGTAGGAACCGGAGAAAACGTAGGTGGACGACATATGGGCTACGGTGACGGAATCTACAAAAGTGAAGACGGCGGAAAGTCGTGGAAAAACATGGGACTGCAAAAGTCTGAACACTTATCAAAAATTATCATTCACCCAACAGATTCCAATGTAATGTGGGTGGCTTCGCAAGGACCACTTTGGAGTAGTGGCGGTGAGCGCGGTGTGTACAAATCCACAGATGGCGGAAAAACCTGGAAGCGTACACTTGGAGATGCTGAATGGGTTGGCGCTACCGATATGCTGATCGACCCAAGAGATCCAGATTTGTTGTATGCAGCTACTTGGCAACGTCATCGAACTGTCGCTGGATATTTAGGCGGTGGTCCGGGAACTGCTATTCACAGATCTATAGATGGCGGAGAAACATGGACAAAATTGCGCAGCGGTTTACCAAGCAGTAATATGGGGAAAATTGGATTGGCAATGTCTCCACAAAAGCCAGATATCATCTACGCGGCCATTGAATTGGATCGAAGAAAAGGTGGTGTTTATAAAAGTGAGAATAAAGGAACTTCATGGAAAAAAATGAGCAATGCTGTTTCTGGCGGAACAGGTCCGCACTATTATCAGGAATTGTATGCGTCGCCACATCAATTTGATCATTTGTACTTGGTGAATAACTATATGTTAGAATCGTTTGACGGTGGAAAGACGTTTACTCAAATGAACGAATCTGAAAAACACGTAGACAATCATGCAATAGCATTTAAAAAGAATGATCCTAACTATATTTTAGTTGGATGTGATGGTGGTTTGTATGAAAGTTTCGACAGAACTAAAAACTGGAAATTTATTGACAATTTACCGGTAACACAGTTTTACAAAATTGCGGTAGACGATGCTGAACCGTTCTACTATGTGTATGGAGGAACGCAAGACAACAACACACAAGGAGCGCCTTCTAGAACAGACAATACAAGCGGAATTCGCAACTCAGATTGGTTCGTCGTATTGGGTGGAGATGGACATCAACCCGCTACAGAACCTGGAAATCCTAATATTGTATATGCACAATGGCAGCAAGGAAATCTAAATCGTCACGATCGAATTACAGGTGAAAACGTGTATATAAAACCACAACCTGACTTGGGTGAAAAGACAGAACGCTACAATTGGGATGCGCCTATTTTAGTCAGTCCGCACAATCCAAAACGTATTTATCATGCATCGCAACGTGTGTGGAAATCGGATGACAGAGGAGATTCTTGGCAAGCAATTTCAGGTGATTTAACTAACAATATTGAGCGTATTCAAACACCTTTTTATGGTAAAAAGCAAAAATGGGACAATGCGTGGGATATTTATGCGATGTCTAATTATAGTACTATTACCTCTTTATCAGAATCGCCACAGCAAGAAGGATTGATTTATGCAGGAACTGACGACGGAATTATTCAAGTCACAGAAAATGGTGGCGCCAACTGGCGAAAAGTAGATTTTTCAAAAATAAAAGGGTTGCCAAATACTGCTTTTGTGAATGATATTAAAGCAGATTTATACGATGCTAATGTCGTGTACGCTGTTTTTGACAATCATAAATACGGTGATTACCAACCATATCTGTTCAAAAGTGCAGACAAAGGAAAAACGTGGCAAGACATTTCCAATAACCTTCCAGATCGCACCTTACTGTGGCGCATTGTGCAAGATCATGAAGACAGTCAATTGCTATTCCTAGGAACTGAATACGGTGTATATGTTACGACTGATGGCACCAACACTTGGACAAAACTCAAAGGAGGATTGCCAAACATTTCTGTACGTGATTTAGCCATTCAGAAAAGGGAAAACGACTTGGTTGCTGGAACCTTTGGAAGAGGTATTTATATTTTGGATGATTATTCTTCTCTTCGCAACATTAACACTGACAATGAAGCGCAATTGTTTACGCCAAGAGATGGAAAATGGTACATGCAACGCAGAGTTTTAGGAAGAGGTGGAAAAGCAACGCAAGGTGATAATTTCTTCATTTCTAAAAATCCACCGTATGGTGTAGAATTCACCTATTATCTAAAGGAAAGTTATCAGTCCAAAGTAGCAAAGCGTAAAAAGCAAGAAAGTGAAATGGCGAAAAACAATAGTGCTGTTGGAGTTCCAGAATGGTCTGTATTAGAAGAGGAACAAAAGGAAATAGCTCCTAAATTATGGTTATTTATTTATGATGGAAATGACAATATCTTGCGAAGAATCAAAGCCAAAAATACAAAAGGAATCAGCCGAATTAGCTGGAATCTTACTACAAATCCAACTTATACCATTTCTGAAAGTAATATGAGCAGAGGTGGCAACGGATACATGGTAGCACCAGGAAGCTACAGCGCACAGCTTTTTAAGCAAATCGAAGGAAAATATACAAGTCTTGGTAACAAAGTTTCGTTTCAAGTCAAAGCTTCTGGCAAAGGTGCACTTAACGGAAGTTCACCAGCGCAAGTAGTAGCACACTGGAAAACGGTAGCAGAATTGTCAACAAAAGTAAGCGATTTAGAATCAGATGCTAGAGATGCCAAAAATATGATCAACATGATGCTGAAAGCATATGACAGAGCACCAAAAAGTGATGACAATCTTCATACACAATTGCTTTCCTTACGCAATCAGCTATTAGATATGGAAGTACAATTTAGCGGAAGCAAAGCGCGTCGTGAAGTTGGTGAAAAAGACGAATATCCAAACATTAGAGATTATTTGTGGGCTGTGAGTGGCAATACTACATACGGACCTACCAAATCGCACCAAAAATATTTAGACAATGCTATGACACTCTTCAACCAAATGAGCGGAAAGTTAGCAGAAATCAAAGCAGCAATAACACCTTTGGAAGGAAAGCTTATGCAAATAGGCGCACCAAAAATTAAAAAGTAAACAACCATACAACGCTGTATATAGTGTGTACATCTTGAGAATTTCTCAGAGTACTTACTATGTACGGCGTTTTATGTCATAATATAAATTCCTAATGAAAAACATAGTGTACTTCTTGCTACTTGTTGCTGCCATTTCGTGTTCTGATGCGCCAAAAGCCACACCAACAAATGCTTCTAAAACTCCTGCTGAATCCATTGATACGAACGGACTCAATATTGATGCAACGATTATTCGCGACATACAAAACAATCTCAAGAAAAAACCTGTTGCACTGAATAGAGAAGTATGGAATTATGATAAAGAAGGTAACGAAACACACTATTTTTTGAAAAAAGGATTGGTTTTCAAATTTATAAACGATCAAAAAGCACATGCTATTTTCAATACTTATCATGACAAAATCGTTGCGGGCAACAATTACATATTCCTGACCAATATGGATTTTGACGAATCCTACAATACGTACTATGATATCGTTATCATCGAAGGCGCAGATCCATTCAAAATCATTGAACAAATTGGCACAAATGGCGTTAATTATGATGTTTATAATTCAGATGTAGTTACACAACTAAAAGCGTGGGATGCACAGGTTGACTTCAAATTTGTTGTCATGGATGTCGCGAGAATACACGCATATATGAAAACACTTCCAAACGATCTTGCAAAGTTTACTTCAGAAGTCTATAAATTTTGTCCTGACGTCATTGATCAAGGATATTCGTCTATGAAAGAAATGATTACAGATTATAAAAGTAACAAGTACTTCTGGCTGTGGTGGGATTAGTAAATAGCACAAACAACAAAAAGCGGCTGTATAGAAAGTTGTTACAAACGTCATTCTTAGCTTGATACTGAATCAAATTCAACACAGGCTTCAGAATCTCATTACGTTGATTATCATCTGTTATGAGAAACCGAATCAAGTTCGGTTTGACGGAAATAGCACTTTTTACACAGCCGCTTCGCTATGCTATTCTTTTTAGAAACATCCTGTTCCATCAAAAGTTTTACAAATACGCTCTGGCGAATCAGTAAACCAATCGTGTGGAGGATCGTCCGGTGTGTCAGGACCGCCACAAGTTTTGTACGTTTTTGGAGGTCTTCCTCCGAGCACATGAAGTTTTGCCACTGACTTTTTGTTAAGTCGTAGCGCATTTAAATTTCTCTTTTTCATAATTAAAAATTTAAGTTAATACTATAAATGTTTTACACTCATAAAATTACGACTCAATTTTTTTGATTTGAAATGCTTTATAAAAACTTTAACAACGGGCTTTTCCAATAATTTCACGTATTTTGACATGTAATTTTACATACTAATGAAATACACTATTGACACCATTCATACAGCAGAATATCCAGACGTTGTTGCCGTTTGGGAAGCTTCTGTAAGAGCAACGCATGATTTTTTGAAAGAAACGGACATTCAATATTTTAAACCACTAATTTTAAATACCTATTTAGACGCGGTAATATTGCGCTGCGTTCGCAACACACAAAACAATATTATAGGCTTTTTAGGCGTTGCAGAAGCGAATTTGGAGATGTTGTTCATTCATCCTGATTACAGCGGAAAAGGCATCGGAAAATCACTCCTAACCTACGCTATTGAGCACATGCAAGTGACCAAAGTAGACGTAAACGAACAAAATGAGCAAGCACTCGGATTTTATCAACATTTCGGATTTCAGGTCATCAGTCGTTCCGAATTGGATGCTTCCGGAAAGCCCTATCCTATTTTGCACCTAGAATTGAAGAAGTAATATTTTTTTATTTTTTTCGCTTCCGCAGATACAGGCAAGGTACAATAATACGGTACTATATTCCGTTGTAGCAAAAATCATCTTCACCAATCATGCGATACATCTGCTACTTACTTTGTGTACTAATTTTTCAAAATATGCAAAGTCAAACAGCCGATATTGCAAAGGTCTTTTTTGATATTGTTGATCTCGAAGCCACCAACAAAAGCAGCACAATTGGATATACAAAAAAAGTACATATTGGTATGTTGACCAATGATGTCGATTCTTGTTTTGCAAAGCAAACATCATTAACCTACACCATGTATCAGCGCCATACAAAACGTACGGATAGCATTGTACTTAGTGTCTTGGAAAAACAACACCTACTCATCGAATTAAGAGCTTCAAAAAATTTTGAGTGGAATTTACCCATAAATACCAAGCTAGAGGTTATAAAAGATGATGAGCCTCTATATATTCAAAACTATCTCAGAAAAGATAAAAACCGAGTCTTAAAAATTATTTCCAAGCCCATTTTTATACGAAATAACACCATCGCGTGTGTTTTTAGTGCCGATTTATGTTGTGGTCATATTTTCGGGCATACGAGTTTATCTTTTTATAAACCCATTCAAGGAAAATGGACCGAATGGATTGTTATTTGTCAAGGAGATTTTTAATTTAATACAAGTTCGACATAAGAAAATTCTTATATCTAACTTGTGCTAGTCTAGTTTTTTTCGCTTCCGCAGATACAGGCAAAGGCGATTTTATGCTCCATGTTTCACTTTTATCCTGTCGGTAAAAGTGAGCAAACAATAGCATACGTCATGACAGAAATACAAAAAGGTCGCTCAATGAGCGACCTTTTCTTTACATTTTTTTCTCAATTTTTGAGTTGTAATAACACGAGCTATGAACAAGTTTAGTCAAATAATGATAATAATAGCTGATTCATGAATCAGAAAAAAATGTTATGTCAATGTTAGTCTATTAATAAACGTTTCGTTGCAGTTCCTTCGTTAGAAACAACTTTTACTAAGTACAACGCTCTTGATAATTCAGAAACATCAAAGCTATGTCCGGCAGTAAATCCGCCTTCAAAGGTTTTAATTTCTCTTCCTGCAATATCTAAAATCTGTACTTCTTCCACATTTCTATTAATTTTGAAATTGTTTGAAGCAGGATTTGGATACAAAATAAAGGCCGCTGCATCTTGGAATTCTTGC
>JBCCLS010000123.1:0-7982 GCA_039026835.1 Bacteroidota bacterium
CCATTCCTAAAAAGAAAATGATATATCCGATGACAATTGTATAGTCTATCCAATTCATATTGATAGGTTATTTTGTAGCTTTTGTTGTAATTCTTGTTGTACGCTGGTGAACCATTCCGCTCTTAATATACTTAATAAAATGGCATCTGTTCTTCCGTTTCCGTCAATAGCTGGGAACATGTTTCGCAAAAATCCTTCTGTTTTACAGCCAACACTGTGCAAAGCAGCAATACTCACTACGTTATCTGCGTAGGCACCAAAACCAATTCGCTCTACATGTAAGGTTTCAAAGGCAAATTGAAATAATAGGTATTTACAATGCTTGTTGATGCCTGTTCCACGAGCCGATTTCCCATACCACGTATGTCCTAACTTGATCGTTTGAATTTCATCAGAATATTCATAAAATCGAGTTGTTCCTACATGCTTGTTATTTACTTTGTCATACACAACAAACGGATATTCTTTTCCTAATTTTCGCTGGTGAATTGCATTGGCAATATAGTTGGTTAGATTTTCCAAACCGTTGCCTTTTTCAAAAAAATATACCCAAATGAACGGATCTTCAGAAGCTTCTACAAGTTCACTGATATGCGATACTTGCAAAGGTTCTAAACGAATTTGTTCGTTTTCCAGTATATAGTCTTTTGAAAAATCTAACATACGTTCTATACAGGTTCTTCGTTTAACATATCAATAATCAAAGCAGCTGACCAAGAAAAATTGTTTCCTCCATAGCCCGTATCTGCTTCATTTTTGCGGGCATCAAAATATTCATAGAAGCCATATTTTTCAATTAATGCAATGGAATCATTTTTGACTCTTGTGGCAATATTGTTGAATTCGTAATTTTTTAAACCATGATAGATGATCCAATTGACGTTTATCCAAACAGGACCACGCCAGTATTTTCGCGGATTGTAACGCTCGCTTGTCGGATCGAAAGAAGCACATAAATATTGATGATCGTTTCCAAATTTTTCTAGCATTGTGTTTACTAAACTTGCTGCAATTTCCTGTGTGGGAATACTTGCGTATAAAGGTGTAAATGACGATGATGAGATATAGTTTAACGGTTTATTATTTCGCAAATCGTAATGAATGTACGCGCCTAATTCTTTGTTGAATAGTTTTTTGTTAAACGATGTAATTGCTTTTTCTTGCCAAGCTTCTAACTGCTGAATTTTGTCGTTGTTATTTCCTATAATTTTGTACAAAGCAATCAAACTTTCATTCGATTTGATCAACATCGTATTGAACAACGGATCTTGTACTAAAAATGGTGATAATTCTGCTATTTTTTCATCGCTGTAGTTGTATTCTTTCGCGATTTCAATAATATTCAAATAGTGATCGTATTCTTTTTTTGAAGGACGTTGCGAGGCATCGACATGTGTCGTATCGCGTCGCTCAAAAACAAAATCGGGCGACTGCATCGTACTAAAAATATCATCCCACAACGGTGAATTGTCTGTGCCCGATTCCCAATTATGGTAAATATACACCAAGCCTTCATTGTGAAGATCACGATGGTTGTAAAAGTATTCGTGATTTTTATAGACTTTATCCAACATGGGGATGAGTCGTGCTAACAGCGCGGTTTTTTCTGAACTTTTTTTGTACAATTCATGCAGTGCAAAACCTGCTACAGGCGGTTGTGTCATTCCTGTAGATTTGTATTTTTTGGAAGCTGCAGGATGCAAGTTAGAAGCATGAAAATCAGGTCCCGGGAAATATGAATCGCTCTCCGTATGAAAAATAATATGTGGAATAAAACCATTATCCCATTGCGCATTGAGCAAGGTTTCCATCTCGGTAATCGCTTTTTCCATATCTACATGTGCCCATCCGATCGCGATAAAACCTGAATCCCAATTCCACTGAAACGGATATAAGTTTTCACAGGGAATGCTGAAACCATCTTTCCAATTGTTTTCCAGCACTTGTATGGCTCTTTTTTGTAATTCTTTCAACGTAATGGTGTTTAGTATTATTTGTAAATGATATTGTTTTGATTGTTGATCGTCTATTTAAAAAACCCACTACAAAATGATCATACAAAATATGTAGTGAGTTTAATGATTAAATAAAGCTAATAATCAATTTGTGTTGTTAGAAGTTGAATGTAGCATTAAAGAATACTCTTGTTGGTAACACTGGTCGTCCTACAAAGAATTCTTCTTCGGTTTGATTGTTGTTTAAACGTGGCGATCCTTCTGTAATTCCGTCTGAGTTGAATAAGTTAAATACTTGCGTTCCTATACGCATGGTTTCACCTTCTTCTCCAATATCAAATGTGTATCCTAAGTTTAGGTTTGCCAAGCCAATTGCATCCAATTCAATTGAGTTGGCGTCGTTTGAGAATTTTTTTCCAGTGTAATTGTAGATGATACCTCCGTCAAATTTAGAATCGTCATAGTTCACTGAAAGCATGCTTAATACGTTTGGTTGTCTTCTCAACTCATTGCCTTCGAAGTCTGGATTGATCTCTGATTTTGTGATTTCGTGACTTTGAAATGTGAACGATCCTGCAAAGTCAAAGTTTTCTGCAAATGCCCAATTCCAAGTGGTTTCTATACCGAATGTACTGGTATCTTGTGTGTCTACTTCTTCAATAAATCCGCCGCCTGGTGCATTGATAAAACTCACTGAACGTCTGTCTTTTAGACTTACCGAATATAACGCTGCCGTTCCTGAGAATTTGTTTTTAGAATATTTGACCCCAAGTTCTCCTTGCGTAATTTTTTCTGTATCGTAGGAAGATGGATTTCCAAATCCGTCAAATTGTGTTCCTCTTAATTCTGGGAAGAAATAACCTCTTGAGAAGTTTGCATACGCACTTAAATCATCGTTTACTTTGTATAAAGCTGCTAACGCTACGGCAAAATCATCCGCAGATACATTTCCTCTGGTAAAGCTTCCATTTCCCCAAACTACATTGTCGAGGTTGGTAATTCCTGTATTGTCAACAGTGAACGAATCCGTTCCTTCTACTTCAATATCTCCTGAAGCTCTTTCGTAACGAACTCCAATATCTAAATTCCAACGATCTAATTTGATTTCGTCTGCTAGGAATACTGCGATTTTGTTACTTGAAATATTTCTGTTTGTGTATGCCGTTCCTCTGTTTGTAACACCATTTATAGAATATCCTGAAACATTTACCAATCGTGGTCTGTTATTAAATTCTCCCAGATAATTTGTGATGACATTAAAATCTCCTGCTTGCGATCTGGACATAAACGTTCCTAGTGTAATGCTGTGTACGCCTGTCTTTTTTGTGAATTTAATGTCTGCCATCAATTCTTCTAACGGTCTGTTTCTGTCTAAGATTCTATTTTCAAATAGCAGAGCATTTGCTGCTAAAGGTTGTCCGTTCAAATATGTAAAATCGCCTGCTGTCAATCCACGCGCATCTAAATATTCTTGTTGTGTTTCTACTACTTTTGCACCGCTTACGCCACTTCCATCTAAGAATAAATTAAATTGATGTCTATAGCGAGAATAGCGTAATTTTGCGTCCATTTTTAAATCATCTGCAAAACGATGTTTGAAATTGGTTAAGAAATATCCACCTTTTGTCGCCACACCATCTTCAATTGGCGAACGATAAATTCCGTCAGGAGTTGCATATGCAATGTCTGCTGCTTCGGCTGTTTGTAAAGTTCTAATTTCTTCTCCATCGTTTCCTGTTGGACGATTTCTCGATCCACCTTCTAGAGGATATGGTAAAAAGAATTGTACGCTATCGTCAATCCACTGTCCAGAAAATGTAATAGAACCGTTGTCTGTTAAGTGCTTGATGTTTCCGCGTAATTGGAAACCTTCTGTATTTAATCCTGTTTTTAATGGACCTTCGTCATAACGATAAAATCCAGATAATGCGTAGAATGTTTTTGAGTCCTCGCCACCAAGTGGTCCGCTAGTTACAAAATCTGCTTTGTAACGCGAATTGGAAGCAACTTCTGTACGAATGGTTGTTTTTTGTTGACTTCCACCCGTAATACTCGTGTAGTTGATAATACCTGCTACCGAACCTACTCCATATAAGATAGAAGAACCTCCACGAACAAATTCTAAACTCTTCATTCCGATGTCGTTTCTAAAGTATACATCATGTGCAGAAGAATTTAATCCGAAAGTACTCAATACGGGCATTCCGTCTATTTGTAATGGGTTAAACTGATATTGTCCGCCAGAAGGCAAACCTCTGACAAAGATATTTGAGGCAACTTCACCTCCACCACCTTCAGCGGTAATCCCAGGAACACTTCGCAATACATCTGCCTGACTACTCGTGTTGAGTTTGGCAAGCTGTTTTACACCAAACGAAGTAATGGATAGTGGTGTTTCTTTTTGTGAACGTGTTGTCGATGTTGCTGTCAATAATACGGCTGATAAGGCATTTCCACCTTGCTCTAACATAATAGTTAAGTTAATTGGTGTTCCATTGAGATCAATTACTTTTTCAAAAGTTTCATACCCTACATACGAAACAGCAATAGTTTGCTTACCTGTAAGATTTGATGTGAATGAAAAATTACCATCAAAGTCAGTCGCTGCACCTGAAGTATCCCCTTTTATAGCCACATTGGCACCTGGAATTGGGGTTCCAGTGTCGTCTTTAACCGTACCAGAAATCTCTGTTTGTGCCATTCCTGTAAAGAAAGAAAGTACGCAAATAAGAGTAAAAATAGTTTTGCCCATGTTTTGTTGATTTAATAATTAATAGTTGATTACGTTGCAATATTAGCATAGTTATTGTTACATTTTTACGAAAATGTTAATGAAAAGTTATGCAAACGTTCCCGGGAACGTTTGCAATTCGTAATTTAAAAATATATTTTTGAATGAATTATGTATTTTATCATTCCAAATGAAGAAAAAAAGTAGCGCCACATTAAAAGATATTGCCAAACGTTTGGGCATATCTACTTCTACTGTTTCAAGAGCCTTGAATAACCATTCTGATATCAATATCGAAACCAAGAAGTTGGTTGAAAAAGTTGCCAAAGAACTCAACTATCAACCCAATATTTTTGCCAAAGGGTTTCGCAGTCATCGCACGCGCATCATAGGTGTAGTGGTCCCCAAGATTTCTCATTATTACACCTCAACTACTTTGGAAGGAATTTTGGAAATGGCAGAAGCAAATGGATACCGCGTGATTATTTCTGAATCGAAAAACAGTTTTGATAAACAGATTGAAATGTTGAATACCATGATTCAATTTGGTGTGGAAGGCATTTTACTGTGTTTGACACGTAGAACCCAAAATATAAAAGATATTTTGAATATACTCGATCGTATTCCGTTGGTGTTGTTTGATAAAGTATCGAACAAAATTCCGTGTACACAAATTATTATTGACGATAAACAAGCTGCTTACAATGCGGTAGAACACTTAATCAATCTCGGCAAAAAGCGTATTGCCATTTTTAAAGAAACGGAAAATTCGTTTAATTCTCAAAAACGCTATGAAGGCTATTTGCAAGCCTTAAAAGATCATGATATTCCTATTGATGAAAAACTTATTTTAAGTACGGAAGACATTTCTGTGCGACAAGGAAAGCGCCTGACAAATATTATTCTTTCTTTAAAACACAAACCAGATGCTATTTTTGCCATTACAGATAGTTGCGCCATCGGAATCATTCAAAAATTAAAACAATACAATGTCAAAGTTCCAGAAGATATTGCGGTGGTTGGTTTTAGTAATTCTTTTAACTCAACTATTATTGAACCCAATTTAACCACAGTAGATCAACCTGGGAATAAGATGGGCAAAACTGCCGTAAAATATTTGATTGAAGAAATTGAAAATGATTCACTTTCTTATAAAACCATTGAACTAAGTACCAGTTTGGTTGTTCGTGAATCTTCGTTTAAAGTATAATATTCGAAGCTAGAAAACTTCATTTTTGGGAGCAAACGCACTAAAAAAACGTCTCAAATCAAGATTTGAAGCGTTTTATATTGTTATTTGGTGAACATTTGCAACGTAAACCAATGTAACAATTATGAAAAATATCATTCTACTCCTTGCCGTATTTTACACCTGTACCGCAGTCAGTCAAAACGAACAACTCAAAAAAATTGATGCCATTATCGATGCCAAAGTTGCTGAAACTGATCCTGGCATTATGGTGGGAATTGTAAAAAATGGAAACATCATTTATGAACGCTACCGTGGACTTGCCAATTTGCAATTTCAAGTAAAAATGGACGAAAAAACACGCTCCAATATTGCCTCTACGGCAAAACAATTTACTGCATTGATGGTATTGGATTTGGCCATGAAAGAAAAACTGAACTTAGAAGATGATGTTAGAAAGTACCTTCCTACACTTTACAAAAAGGTAGAAACTCCCATAAAAATTCGTCATTTAATAAATCATACCAGCGGTATTCGTGATTATGTTGAATTAATGGGACTCAATGGCATTGTATGGTGGAAACGTTTTGGTTTGGACAATGATGATATTGTTGCACTGATAGAAAAACAAGAAGATTTAGCTTTTGATCCTGGAACTGCGTTTTCGTATAGCAATACCAATTATAACTTACTTGCAGAAGTTATTGAAAAAGTATCAGGAGAAAAATTTACTGCCTATTCCAAAGCATTTTTTAAAGACTTAGGCATGAGGGAAACTTCGTTTGTAGAACGCTACATGGGCATTATTCCAAATAGAGCAAATCCATATACCGATTGGGGTTATGGCGAATTGTTTGACAATCCTACGGTGACAAAAACCAGTGGAGAAGGCTTTTTGTTTACCACGCTAAAAGATCAATTACGCTATGAGCAAGCCGTTCAGAACGCTGCGCGTGACAACAATACATTGTTAATTAAAAGTCAGCAACCTATTCCAAATAGTGAAATTACAACCTATGGTTTTGGATTGAAACTTCAAAATCGTCTCAACAGAAAAACAGTATACCACGATGGTGTTACGTATGGATTTCATGCACAAGCAGTTCGCTTCCCAGAAGAAAAATTAACCGTGATGATCATTAGCAATAATGGAAATATACGAAGTGATTTGATTGGAGATGAAATTGCGGCTGTTTTACTTCCGGCAATCGAAACAAAAGATGTGTACGATGCCAAATTGTATGAAAGTGTTAGTACAACAGAAAAATCAAAAGTGTTGGGACAATACCGTTCCAAAAATGGTTACTTGACTCGAATCGTGGAGGAAGAAGGAAAAATATATTTCAGACAAGGAAAATCGCTTCGTTTGGAATTAGTTCCAGAAGAAAATAATAGATATCAATTTGCAAGTAGCGCTGACATAAAAATAGCTTTTTACGAAAATGAAATGGTACTTTACTATCCGTCAGGAAGCGCATATACACATACGCGAATTTCAGTGCCACCTGCTTCGTTCACCGATATGGAAAGTTATGAAGGCACGTATTACAGTACAGAGTTAGAAATTGGTTTTGAGTTAAAATTAACAGATGATCGCATGCTGCAATGTACATTTTCTAATGACGACGAAATTGATAATGTACTTGTATTTAACAGAGATGAATTGTTAGCGGGCAGTAGTTACGAAATGAAAGTACAACGCGATGCTTTTGACAGAGTTACGGACATTCGTCTAACCTTTGAAAGAGCCAAAAACATGCGATTCAGAAAGAAAACAAATCTAAAATATCAACCAAAAATCAAAACAGAAGACGGCTCTATACAAGTGACAACAATTGGTTCGAGCAGTAACGATTCTTCCCAAATTTTACTCACCAAAAATTATCCAAACGGCAATGAAATTTGGTCCCAACAATTTGGTGGCAGCAGTTATGATAAAGCCAGTTCTATTATTGCCACTGACGATGGATATCTTATCGTAGGTTCTACAAGTTCGTACGGAAATGGTAATTATGACATGTTTGTGATAAAAACTAACAAGAGAGGGAAAAAGTTGTGGCAACAAACTTACGGTGAACTGTATAATGAATATGGCTATTCTGCAGAA
>JBCCLS010000124.1:0-7961 GCA_039026835.1 Bacteroidota bacterium
ACAGTGTGTTGCATCAAGCAGGAAACAATACGTTTGCAACACTTCCTGCAGACATCACAGGGCAACCTAGAATTGTAGAAACTACTGTAGACATAGGAACGTACGAACAACAAAATACGATCGCTATTACCTATTTTGTAACGACTTGGAAAACAGATAACACAGGGAGTTCTAATGACAATGAAATCACCATTCCAACACGCAGCGGATTGACCTATAACTACGATGTTGATTGGGATAACGATGGTACGTTTGATGATATTGGCGTCACGGGAGATATCACGCATACCTACGCTTCCGCGGGAACATACACAGTAGCCATTCGCGGCACATTTCCGGCCATTCTTTTTAATGGCGGCGGCGATAGCCAAAAAATACTTTCGGTAGAACAATGGGGAACCAATAATTGGCAAACATTTGACCTCGCCTTTTCGGGATGTATCAATCTAGTTGAAAACAGCACAGATGCGCCAAACTTATCAAACGTTACTGACATGGGATTTGCCTTTTCAGGATGCACTTCTTTCAATCAAGATATTAGTAATTGGGATGTAAGTAACGTACTAAGATTTCAAGGTATGTTTAGAGTTTCAGGGTTTAATCAACCTTTAAATAATTGGAACGTTCAAAATGCAGTTGATATGCGAAATATGTTTTTTGGGACACCGTTTAATCAACCGTTAAACAATTGGGATATGCATGGTGTGCTAAATGTAGAAGCTATGTTTAGAAACACACCATTTGACCAAGATATTTCCATGTGGGATACGAGTACCATCAGATTTATGACAACCCTATTTTCTGGATGTCCTTTCAATCAAGATATCAGTGGATGGGATGTCGGCGATGTAACAAACATGCTTGGAATGTTTTTGGGGAATACGGCTTTCGACCAAGATATCAGTCAATGGGATGTGTCTATGGTATCAGATATGACTTTTATGTTTCAAAACGGTAATTTATCTACCGAAAATTACGATGCTTTGTTAATCGCTTGGAGTCAGTTGCCGTTACAAAATGATGTCTATTTTTCAGTAGGAAATTCAACCTATTGTTATGGAACGCAAGCACGCGCCGATATTGAAACAAATTTCAATTGGACGTTTGATGACGGCGGACAAGGAAATTGTCCTGTATTATTATCACCAAAATCATATTTACAAGGCGCATACGTAAATCCGAATACTGGAGAAGAAACATTGATGAGAGATGATTTACGCGTCGCGGGATTGATTCCAACCACAAGTCCATACGCAGACATGTTGACGTGTGATGCTTCTATATTTAATGTAACTGGAACAGATGCGATTGTAGATTGGGTTTGGGTAGAATTGCGCGATGCAACTGACAATACCATCGTAGTAACTTCACAATCAGCGCTCTTACAACGCGATGGTGATATTGTAGATGTTGATGGTTTTGGCGAATTGTTAATGAATGCTCCAATTGGGGATTATTTTGTCGTCGTAAAACATCGCAATCACTTAGGTGTGATGTCGGCAAATACACTCACCATAGATTATTCGTCCACTTCCGTAGATTTTTCCAATCCGTCAACACCTACTTTTGGAACCAATGCACAAACAACGCCAAATTCGCCTTTGGATGTGGCAGAACTCTGGGCAGGAAACGCCAATAGTGACAACTTAATTCAATATTCTGGCACTGATCCAGATGCACCAAGCATTCTTTCAGATGTATTAAATGATGCTGGAAACTTTCTAAATTTTCCAACGTATATCGTAAATGGATATACCAACAATGACCTTGATATGAATGGAAGCGCACAATATTCAGGAGTCAATCCCGATACGCCTTTTATCTTACAAAATGTACTCGCACATCCAGGAAATTTCTTGAATTTTAGCACCTATCAAATTATAGAGCAATTGCCGGGGAATTAATAATCAATTGCTTTAAGACTAGTTTATAACATACAGTAAACTAATCTACCTAGTGAAAAGTCATGTCAATCTTGATATGGCTTTTCTTTTTTGCATGCTTATCTTTCTTTATAAAACAACCTCTAAAACCGTATAATATTTTTTATTTTTGCCCGTCGAACGATATTAGCATTCAATGAAATATTTACTTTCCCTGTTTTTGGTTCTTGTGACCCTAACAACTGTTGCGCAAACATTTACAAACATTACAAATTACGAAATCCAAAATGGCGTGATGAATTCCCAAGCGACCTGTCAGTTGCCTGACGGCCCTTTGGAAGTTCCACTAAATGTAACAGGTATCGGAACCTTGGGAACAGTCAATTCTATTGAAAGTGTAACAGTAAATATAACTCACAGACGTGTCAATGAATTGCGCATTGAGTTAATTGCTCCCGATGGCGTCAGTTCCATAATCCTTTTTTACGACAATGGTATCGGATTTAGCGAAGATTTAAACAACACTGTATTCTCTGATTTGGGACCAGCATTAAATACAGGGACAGCACCTTTTACAGGAACATTTTCTCCTAAAGAACCGTTGCGTTATTTCAATTCAAATGCTGTCAATGCAGATGGACAATGGACATTAAAAATATGTGATTTAATTACAGGAGATACAGGCATATTAAACGCATGGAATATTACTTTTGGTCCCACGCCGACTTGTTTGCCGCCTTCGTTGCCTTCAATTTCAAATATCGATTATAACAGTGCCGATTTGTCTTGGACAAATGGAGCTACTGAAAATGCTTGGGAAATAGAAGCTGTAAATCTTACAAACAGTGAAGTAGCAGATCAATCTGTAGACTTTTCGGCAGCAGTAAATCCATTTACATTGACAAACCTCGCTGTAAACTCTGATTATGCAATTTATGTCAGAGCGGTTTGTGCCGGAAATGATTCCAGTCCTTGGGCAGGTCCTGTATTTTTTACCACAGCATTGCCAAATAATACCATAAATGGTGCTATTCCTATCACACCAACTGATTTTCAATCAGGATGTAATCCATTTGTACTTCCGTTTGATATACAAGGTACTACAAGTAGCGGATTGGCAAGCAGTTGTCATGATGGAAGTAGTGTATATGTTGATCAATTCTTTACATGGACAGCTACGACCAATGCACTTTTTTGGGATGATTTAGATCCATCACGACCGGGCATCGTTATTCGTGATAACATGGGAAATGAAATTGACTGCCAAGGCTTTACGTTTGGTGGAGAAATTCTTGGTGGATGGAATGTAGGTGATGAATTGATCATTCAACTCTTTGATTTTATTGGAAATGGCAGTAATGGATTGGAAACGATCTCTTTTTGTTTGTCAGAATTTAGTTTAGCAACCTGTTTGCCACCTGAAAATATAACAGCAACCAATGTTTCTTTTGATGAAATTACCATTGCATGGGATGAAAGTGATCTGCCTACAGCTACACCTTGGGATGCTACTACAACATTTACCATAGAATTTGGACCAACAGGATTTACACAAGGCAGCGGAACAATTATCACAGGAATTACCGAACAATCACATCTAATGACTGGATTCCTTGAAAACACAAGCTATGATTTTTATGTACAAGCCTACTGTAATGCCAACGGAACTAGTGATTGGAGCGCACCGCTTTCAGTGACAACCATATACGAACCACCTACAAATGACAATGTGTGTGATGCCATTCCAGTTGCTATGAATAGTGAATCACTGTATGATAATTTTGGCGCAACACGCGAAAGCACGTTTGAACTTGGCGCTACATGTTTTGTAAATGATTTGGAAGATATCAAATCCGTTTGGTTTACCTTTCAAGCACCAGCGTCAGGTGAGGTTCGAATTCGTACTGACAAAAAAGAAACTGGCATTGTAACGCTCACAAACACAGAAGTAGCCGTTTTTGAACTCACGTCTGCTTGTGATACTGTATTTGCAGTAAATGGCTTCACTGAGTTAGCGTGTGACCAAAATAGCGGTGCAGGCGGACAACTCTTTTTTAACTCTAACTTTGTAGTTTCTGGATTGACTGCTGGAAATACGTATTATATTGAAGTAAACAGTGAAGTCACTATACAACAAGGAACGTTTTACTTACAAGTGTTTGACAACAATCCTCCTGCTCCAACCTGTATTCCTCCAGTATTTTCATTATCAGATATTGTCTATAATGACAGCAGCAATGACTGGGAAACCAATATTTCATGGACACCACAAACAGGCGACACAAACTGGGATATTGAAGTGATTAATACTACTGATGGAGAAACATTTACAGGAAATCCGACCATTTCAAATACAACCACAAATCCGTATACCCTTGGTAATTTGGACCTAGGAAAAGACTATCAAGTTCGCATGCGTACACATTGTTCAGACGGACAAGTAAGTGCCTGGAGTACAGCAATAGACTTTGCACCAGCTTTCAATGATACTTTTGCCACAGCATTGCCGATTGACGTTTATGAAAATACAGGATGTGATACGCCTTTTTCCCTGAATCGTGATTTGGCAACAGATAGTGGTATGGACGGAAGTTGTGATGGTGCTGCTATGGGAATTGATCAATTTTATACATGGACAGCAACTTCAGAAACACTACTTTGGAACACACTAGCAGATGGGTATCCTGGAATTGTAGTCCGCGATGTCATGGGGAATGAAATTGATTGTGCTGGCACCAATGCCGATCCAAATCATGTGCTAAGTGGTTGGACTATTGGTGACGAATTGATTTTACAAGTATACGATGCCGTTGGTGGTTTTCAAGATGTTGAATTTTGTCTGGAAATTCCAAACTGTCAGGCACCATCCAACATTACTACCACAAGTATTACACATTGGGAAGCGTATTTGGAATGGACAGAAAATGGTATTGTAGGCAATTGGAATATTGAATACGGTCCAACAGGCTACACGCAAGGTTCAGGAACCTTAGTCACAGAAACAATAACAACGACTTCGTACAGATTATTTGGATTGCAATCAGAGACAACGTATGACGTGTATGTGCAAGGAGATTGTACCAATGGCAATGCCACAACTTGGGCAGGTCCGTATACATTTACTACCGCTATAAATCCACCATTTAACGATGATATTTGTGATGCATTACCACTAACTTTTGATCGGATCACTAAATATTCTAACAGAGGTGCATCTGCGGAAGCAAACGAAACAAATCCAGCAAATACCATCTGTTTTGGAGACTATTCAAGTTTACAAACAGTATGGTTCACCTTTGTAGCGCCAGCTTCAGGACAAGTTCGTATTAGAACCGATTTTGTAAGTCCCGAAACTACTTTGTATGATACTGAACTTGCAATTTATGACATAGGAGCTTCAAGTTGTAGTAACTATTTTACCAATGGTGCTTTTGAAATTGCTTGTGATCAAGATAGTGGCGATGGTGTGGGCTATCCAAATAATTCTGACTTTACGGTTTCTGGTTTAACTGCTGGTCAAACCTACTATTTACAGGTGAATAATAACAGCGTTACTTCTCCGGAAGGGGACTTTTTATTACAAATAACTGATACCACACAAACAACTGATACCATTGGAATGGTAGGAACGGCACTAAACGGTTGGCCTGATGTTGTGAATATGACACCAGATATTGTGATGCTGAATACGCAACCAGGATTGTATCGCTATTATGGATATGCTTTTAGTAATGGTGAAATGAAATTTAGAACAAATTTTGATTGGGGACAACCAAGTTACGGCGGCGATTCGTTTCCGTTTGAGAGTACATTTACTGGCGACAATGTGCCCGTAACTGAAGGTGTGTACGATGTATTTTTAAACTTCAACACTAACATATACAGTTTTGTGGCTAGCACTGAATTTCCAAGAGTTGGTATTATTGGACCTGCGGCTAACGGTTGGTCGAGTCCTACTGCGCCTGCGCCCGATATTGAAATGACTACTACAGATGGAATTCATTACGAATTATTGAATCAATATTTAACTACTGGCGATGCAAAGTTTCGAGAAAATTATGCATGGAGTATTAACTATGGAGAGGCAAGTTTCCCTACAGGAACAGCTGTTCAAGAAAATGGAGCTAACATTCCTATCGTGGCAGGAACGTACAACATATTTTTTAACAGAATTACCAAAACCTATGAATTTGTGTCTACCAAAGTACAACTGAGTCCAAAAGTGTATTTACAAGGTGCTGTACTCAATCCTAATACAGGAGAAGAAACGCTGATGCGAGATGACTTACGCCAAGCAGGACTCATTCCTACGACGAGTCCATATGCAGATATGCGTACATGTGAAGCTACCGTTTTTACTACGACTGGAGCAGATGCGATTGTTGATTGGGTTTGGGTAGAATTGCGTGACGAAAACAATGCTGCTTCTATAATTACTGCACAATCAGCATTGCTACAACGCGATGGAAACATTGTGGATGTAGATGGAATCAGCACGATAACCTTTGATGCTTCCCCTAAAAACTATTTTATCGTTATTAAACATAGAAATCACTTAAGTGTGATGTCTGCAACTGCCATTGCTTTGAGCGCTGCATCAACTTCTGTTGACTTTTCAAATCCGGCTACAACTACTTTTGGAACCAACGCTCAGACAAATGCGGGTATGCCCATTGGAGTTGTCGCTTTATGGTCAGGAGATGCTAATGGTGATGCCATTGTTCAATATTCGGGAACCAGTCCAGATACACCAACTATTTTAGCGACAGTGCTCAATGCTGCTGGAAACTTCCTGAATTTTCCAACTTTTACCGTGAATGGGTATAGCAATGACGATATTAATATGAACGGAAGTGCGCAGTATTCAGGAACCAATCCTGATACGCCGTTTATTTTGCAAAATGTATTGGCGCATCCTGGAAATTTCTTGAATTTTAGCACATATCAAATTTTAGAGCAATTGCCTGGTAATTAAAGAATTTATATTTCTAGATATGTCCATATAAAATTTGGATGATGTCCATCGCGAAACACTATTTTTACCCAGAGTAACATCATGTATTCAAAGTGTAATGCTTGATCTAATGCACCGATGTCTTTCATTTGAAAAAAAACTCGTTTCAGATGGTTTTCTCCGTAAAGAAATCATCCTGAAAGCTCCTGCAAAAGTGGTGTATTACATCACGGAAAATGGCAAAACTAGCATTCCCATTATTTCTATGTTTTGCCACTATGAATTTGAATTGATGGAGATGGATGGTGTTTCAGACTAAGTAAACAATTCCAAAAATTATAAATCAACACTAGCAAACGAAATTTATGCTTGCGATTCTTTGTAAACTACCCGATTTACTTATTTTTGAAACCACACTTACAAACTAACAAAAACACTATGAAAAAACTTCTGATACTATTCGCTATATTCTTTTCTTTTTCAGGAATTGTTAATGCACAAGGTCCAGATGAAGATCAATTGGGAGCTTGGTACATGTATTTTTATAATGTGAAATTGAAAGAATCGCGTTGGGGATTTCAGGGAGATTTTCAATACCGTGATTGGCGTGGCTTGGGCGACCGTGAACAACTCTTATTACGTTCGGGTGTCACGTACAGACCAAAAGATTCAGGAGTCCTATTCACGTTTGGATTTGCCAATATTACTACAGGACAATTTGGAACCGACATTGACAATCCTGTGTCAGAAAATCGTATCTATCAAGAAGCATTATTTTCCAGTACACTTCTAAAGCGCTTGTTACTGACACATCGCATTCGCTACGAGCAACGTTGGGTGGAAAATCAAGATTTTAGAACGCGTTATCGTTACAATCTCTTTGTAAATATTCCGTTCAACAATACAAAATTGGTCAAAAACACCTACTATTTTGCCTTTTACAATGAAATTTTCTTAAATGGACAACGTGCGATTGGGAATGGAAGAAGTGTTCAATTTTTTGATCGCAATCGAACCTACTTGGGGTTAGGGTACGCCATCAATAACAAACTCAGAGTCCAACTCGGTTGGATGGAACAAACGACTACAAACTGGCAAAAAGGACAATTGCAGTTTAGTGTGCA
>JBCCLS010000125.1:0-7956 GCA_039026835.1 Bacteroidota bacterium
AAGTCCAATTACAAAAGCAATGCCGCTTATATATTTCCACCATTTGTAAAAATATATTATTCCATACATTAAAAAAGGAATTTGAATGACCAAAAACGCAGAGTAGATATTGATATTTGAAAATCCGTTTTGAAATGCAGTTACAAACTCATCAGTTCGTGCAATACCGCTATTTCCAATAAAATAATAGAGTGCTTTCCAACCATAAAAAATAACCAATATGGCGGCAACTCTACAAGCTAGTGTAAAAAAGGAAGTTGGATCTTTTCTCACAAATGTAAACACACAAAAAAAGGCAATAATTACATTTACAAAACGCGCTAAATGCACCAAACTTTCACTTACGTTGATCGCAACAATCATCGAGATACATCCTGCCACAAAAAAACCTACCAATGCAAAAAGATAAATTCTCGCTTTTTTCCCCAATTGAAACGCCTGAAAAAAGTCATTATTTTTAAAAATAAAAAGCAATGCGCCCATATTTACAAGCGACATGTACAACCATCTTGGCGCATCATAATCCATTGCATTGAATAACGGCACAAAGCAAGATATGGAATACAATAGCAAAAAAACATATGCTATAATCAATTGATTGGGAAGTTGATTTTTAGAAGAAGCAGTGTTTTTTTTTGGTTGATTTTTTGGCATTGGTTCAATTTTACGTTGAGAAAACTACTAAATTTCAAATTGTACATTACATAAATAGCATGTGCTACCATGATATTCTTCCTCACAAATAACGAGAAAAAACATGAAATTTTATAAAACGTTTTTACAAACAAGCGTAGAAACCCGATTAAATACATAAAATACAGTTGATTGCTGTTACAATTACAACTGAATTCCTTGCAAAAGTGACAATGGATTCTATGAATTGTTAGTATCTTTGTAAATCAATTGAGAAGACTATGATAGAAAAAGAAATAATGTTTGATGTAGCGAAAATTCGTAAAGACTTTCCAGTGCTTTCGCGAGAAGTCAATGGGAAACCCTTAATATATTTTGACAATGCGGCCACTTCACAAACGCCGCAGCAAGTAATTGATTGTATTGTAGATTATTATTCTCGATACAATGCCAATATTCATCGCGGTGTACACACGTTGAGTCAGGAAGCCACTGACGCGTACGAGGAAGCACGTATCAAAATTCAGAAGCATTTCAATGCAGCAAAACCGTATGAAATGATTTTGACTTCAGGAACGACCGACAGCATTAATTTAGTAGCAAATGGTTTTGCGTCTCTGTTAAAAAAAGGCGATGAAATTATCGTGTCTGCCTTAGAACATCACTCCAATATTGTGCCATGGCAAATGTTGTGTGAGCATGTTGGTGCGACCTTAAAAGTGATTCCAATGTTTGAAAGTGGACAGTTAGACATGGACACCTATGTATCACTTTTAAATGAAAATACGAAATTGGTTTTCTGTAATCATGTGTCAAATGCACTTGGCGTGATCAATCCGATTGAATTTATCATTGAAAAAGCACATGAAGTTGGTGCTGCCGTTTTAATTGATGGTGCACAAGCTTCTCCTCATATCAAAGCAGATGTGCAAGCACTCAACGTCGATTTCTATGTAGCTTCAGCCCATAAAATTTGTGGACCAACGGGCGTTGGTGTCTTATACGGAAAAGAAGCATGGTTGAACAAATTGCCTCCATATCGCGGTGGCGGTGAAATGATTGATCAGGTTACGTTTGAAAAAACTACGTATGCAGGATTACCTCACAAATTTGAAGCAGGAACACCAAATATTTGTGGTGTGATTGCCTTTGGCGCAGCACTTGATTATATGAATAATATTGGTTTTGAAGCAGTAGCTGCCTACGAAAATGAATTGTTAGAATACGCAACTGAAAAACTACTAGCACTAGGCGATGTTACCATTTATGGTTCTGGTGCAAAAACAGCAGTGATTTCGTTTAATATAGACAACATTCATCCATACGACATCGGAACTATTGTCGATAAGCTGGGAATTGCCGTACGAACAGGTCATCACTGTGCGCAACCCATTATGGATTTCTATAAAATTCCGGGAACCGTTCGTGCATCGTTTTCGTTCTACAATACCAAAGAAGAAATTGATACCTTTATAGAAGCCGTTACGAGAGCCAAAATGATGCTTTCCTAATGTAAAAATTGAATGCTTTATGAAATACCTACTCGTGCTCCTTTCCGTTACTGTATTTGCAAAAGGATGCAACAATAAAAATGCTGATCAAGAAACACTGAAAACTGCACAAGACGATATTTCCATTCAATATGAAGTCACGACACGAGGATTTTATCAAAAAATTGAGCTTACCAAGGCGCAATTTTCTTTGACAAATATTACGGGCGGAAAAGTATCTGTACAACAAGAAGTATCAGAAGAAGACTGGAATGACATTGTACAACTCTTAGACAAGATTGATGCTGAAAAACTTAAAAAAACTTATGTCAATCCTGATGATTTAGCACGCGATGCCGTTATTCCTGGAAAACTTGTCATCCGCTACAAAGAAAATGAAGTCGCTAGTGTAGATATTGCTGACGGAAATCCACCAGCAGTATTGGCACCTTTACTCAACAAATTAGAAGCAATGGCAAATGCGGTTGATAAACCGTAATAGTTGTTGTATTTTTGCGTCTAAATAAACTCATGTAAAGGAAGAAAAATGACGATACAAGAAATACAAGACGAGATCGTAGATGAATTCAGCATGTTTGATGACTGGATGCAACGGTACGAATACATGATTGACCTTGGAAAATCATTGCCTTTGATCGACGCGCATTTAAAAGTAGAAGAAAATATCATCAAAGGTTGTCAAAGTAAAGTATGGGTTCACGGAAAAATGCAAGGTGATAAATTGGTATTCACAGCAGACAGTGATGCCATCATTACCAAAGGAATCATTGCGATTTTGATTCGTGCATTCTCCAATCAACCACCAGCAGCCATCATCAATGCAAATACAGATTTTATTGATGAAATTGGACTGAAAGAACATTTGTCACCAACCAGAGCTAATGGTTTGGTAAGTATGATTAAACAACTAAAGCTATACGCAATTGCGTATCAAGCACAACTCAATTAACATGTCAGAAATCACCATAGATACCGACGCCTTGGGCGAAAAAATAGTTCGGGTTTTAAAAACAATTTATGATCCAGAAATTCCAGTAGACATTTACGAATTGGGATTGATTTATGATGTATTTGTCAATGAAAATTATGATGTAAAAATTTTAATGACCTTAACATCTCCTAACTGTCCTGTAGCAGAAACACTTCCCTTAGAAGTAGAAGAAAAAGTAAAATCGCTCAAAGTTATCAACAATGCTTCGGTTGAAATTACCTTTGAACCTGAATGGACGCAAGATTTAATGAGCGAAGAAGCAAAACTAGAACTAGGCTTATTATAAATACTATGGCAGACGAAATTATCAATAGAGTAGCGCAAAGCAAGTTAGTCACGTTCGATTTGGAAGATTACTATCCAAAAGGTGCGCGTGTACAGTTAGATATTTCGAAATGGTTACTAGAAGGATTGATACTTCGCGAAAAAGAATTCCGTAAATACATTGCCGAACACGACTGGACACAATACCAAAACCAATATGTAGCACTCTATTGTAGTACGGATGCCATCATTCCAGGATGGGCATATATGTTAGTGAGCGTACATTTGACACCTTTTGTCGAAAAAGTTGTAATTGGCTCCTTAGAAAATCTGGAAACTTCTATTTACCAAGAAATCATTTCCAATTTGGATGTTTCTGAGTATCAAGACAAACCTGTAATTATAAAAGGTTGTGCCAACAAACCTATACCAGACAACGCCTACACGATGATGATTCACAAACTACACGGTGTTGCCAGAAGTATTATGTATGGCGAAGCCTGCTCATCAGTTCCTCTTTACAAAAAGAAGAAAAAGTCATAAAATAGCTTATAAATTACTGATTATCATTTGTTTAAATTCAGTGTGATATTTTTGTGAACTACAATGCAAATTATATATTTGCCCTCGCAAAAATGAAAAGACAAGTTGTGAAATAAATTCTTACATTCGTTCTTTGTAATGAATGATTAAAAAACTAATTCACAACGAATAATCTAAATAAAAAAACAAATGAAAAAAATCGTATTTGCCCTCGTATTATGTGTAGGAATGAGTGCTATGAATGCGCAAACCGCTGAGGAATTAAAAGCGCAAAAAGCAGAAAAGCAAGCTGCCGCGGATGCTTTACAAGCAGAAGCAAATGCAATACAAGCACAAATTGACGCGCTTCCAGGTTGGAAAATTGGTGCCTTTGGAACCATTGGTGGAAGCATTTCAGAATTTAACAATTGGTATGCGCAAGGTGTGCCAAATAACGCTTCTGGAAATATTGGATTTACCGTAAATGCCTACGCAAACTTAAATCAAGAAAAGTTTTTCTGGAACAACAGTATCAACATCAACCTAGCTTGGGTAAAACTTGATGATAAAGATGATCCAACAGATAGCGATAAATTTAGAGAAGCAACAGATGTATTTAATTTTAGCTCTTTGTATGGACGTAAATTGAGTGAGAAGTTTGCCATTTCTGGTTTGGTAGAATACAGAACTACGTTATTGAGTAACTTTAATGATCCTGGATACTTAGACGTTGGTGTCGGTGGTACATGGACGCCAATTCCAAATTTGATTGTGGTAATGCATCCTTTAAACTACAACTTTGTATTCAGCGACAACGACACTGTATTCGATTCTTCTTTAGGTGCTAAAATTGTAGCAGATTATACCAGAAGTATTGGTGCTATTAACTTTAAAACCAACTTATCTATGTTCCAAAGTTACAAAAGCAGTGACTTGTCTAACTGGACATGGACCAACTCATTTAGTTATACTCTATGGAAAATGATTGGTGTAGGTTTTGATTTTGGATTACGACAAAACAAGCAAGAAGCGGTAAACTTTAACTTAGCACAAGGAAATGTAGGTACTACGTTTGACAATGTAGACAACAAATTACAATCGTTTTGGACTATTGGTTTAAGCTATAACTTGTAAAAAAAACAGTTCCCCAACATACCTCGACGACTGTCTGGAAAGTATGCAGGAGCGTTATGCTGAACTTGTTTCAGTTTGACGAAATCCATCACTTTTAGACAGTCGTTTTTTTGTTTTTTACATTTTGATTTCTATATGTAAGCCGCTATTTTTGCGCACTTATTGTGATCACTATGAAACGCCTATTAATACTTTGTCTGTTCGTATTTGGATTCACGACAACTGCACAAGAATTGCAACATATAAAAGCTATTGAAGCAGCTTTGCAAAAGGTGGCTGCTACTCAAAAACCTGAAATCAAAGTACAGGATACCATTCCGATGGGTTGGCGCTCGCGTGGTAACGTTTCGTTTCTATTCAATCAAGCAGCATTTTCCAATTGGGCAGCCGGTGGAGAAAATACCATTTCGGGTACATTAGGCGTAATATACGATCTCAATTACCACCAGGAAAACTGGGATTGGGATACGCGTGTTGTAGCAGCCTACGGATTATTACAAACGCGAAATAGTGCATTCACCAAAAAAACAGACGATCGTTTTGAATTAAATACTGTGATTGGAAAAAAAGGAAAAAACTATTGGTTTTACTCTGCCTTTTTGAACTTTAGAACCCAAATGACCAAAGGATTTCGCTTTGAAACTGATGAAAACGGACGAGAAATTCGTACACAAAACACCAATATCTTTTCACCAGCGTATCTTTCGTTTGGTCCTGGAGTTTTATGGAAAAAGAATGACAATCTCAATGTTAATATTGCGCCAAGCACCTCAAAAATGACCATTGTAGATCGTGATTTTACCTTGCCCAATCAGGAATACTTTGGCGTGTTGGAAGGCGAAAGCATTCGGTACGAATTGGGTTTATATGCTTCGGGTTATTACAAGTTCACTTTGTTTGATAATGTAGTGTTTGAAAACATTCTAAATCTGTATTCCAACTACTTAGAAAAACCAGAAAATGTAGATATTGATTACAATGTCAATGTTGTGATGACCATCAATCAATATCTATCTACAAATATCAACTTCCAAACCATTTACGACGACAATGCTTTCAACGGATTTCAAACGCGTGAAGTCTTAGGTGTTGGCTTGAATTACGGATTTTGACGATATGAAATATCGTCATCCTGAACTTGATTCAGGATCATACAAACTATTTTTATCATTGTCTTCTTTGGAATGATACATCGCGAGTTTGAAACTCGCGATAGCATCTAATACAACTGATTCACATCTAAAAAGTAGGTCAATTTTAATGAAATGGTATTGCTGTTGTCTTGACGTAAGGTGTTTCTCAAATTAGTTCCATAACTCGAATTGATGTCACTGTTAAATACATTCGCGCCCAATTTGTAATTAAAACTCAACTCACTCGCAGGTGCAAACTGCCATCGCGCGATATAATCAATCGTAAACGAGTTGAAATTATCGTCAAAATCATTTGGATTGATGTTGTAATTGTTTTGTAATAAATCGCCTTGTGTATTCAGTGAAAACTGCTCGCTATAATCCACCTGATTCCAATAATGACGTACGCGAATATTCATGCTTAGTTTTGAATACACGGCATAACTCGCTTCAAATGTATTGGTCAATTCTTTGATGCTACGCTTCCCAAAAATTAAGTCGTTGTCTTCTCGTGTAATAAAACCAGCATTGCTTGGAATGTTTGTAACATCCTGACTAAAATACAGGAAAATATGCTGTCCCAATCGTGCCCGAAGTCCATAACCACCAATATATTCATCCGAAAAAATAGCAGAATTCAAAGTCTTTACATAGACTGCATAGCCCGCAAACGAAAAATTCTTATTCCGGTTCGTTTGGTATTCCGCAAAATATTCAAGCTGTGCAGGTTTGTTAAAATGGCGGTCTTTGGTGCGTGGTTCAAAAAAATCTTTTCGCGGTTCTATATAACCAAACGAACCAAAAAATACACTGTTATTCTTAAAAGTAGCATCTCCCGAAAGTTTGTAATAGCCAAGTTCCTTTTCAAACAAACTGTAATAATAACGCTGTGCATGCTCCAAACCTACCGAATATTGATTGAACCATTTTTTAGGATTGTTATTTTGGTAGTTGATATTGGCGCGTACTGAAAACAAATTATTTCGCGTTAAAAATCCAAAGTCATTATTGTCAAATGTATCGTCGTACAAATTTGCCGAAATTCCACCTGTCCAATTGCCACTGACTTTCGCCAAAGAAGCAAAATACTGATGTCCAAATTCCGCTTTTTGATCTGAAAAATATTTTTGTGAAAGTGCTTTTTTCAGGTAAACTGAATACGTTCTGTCTGCATTGTATCCACGAAACAATACGGCAGAAAAATTACTGTCATAATCCTTTCCGCTGCGCCAAACAGAATTATTTAAAAATGTGATGGACGAATTATTTTTTAAAGTTTGATCAAAAAGTAAAGCATTGTAATTGGTCAACGGATTTGTCTGTACGTTGCGAAACTCGTTTGTCTCCGTATTTTGTACTGTAGCTTCACTCTTTGCGGTAATTCCATTTAAAACTCCGATTGAAAAACCTTTGGACGATTTTCCCGTCACTTTCACAAGATTGATAATGTTAGACGCAACTGGATTGTTGATAATTTCTTCGTTTTCGTCAAGTGAAATAGTGTTGATATTTATAGGAATGCCACCAATTCGGCGCGTGTATAAATAGCCGCCTTTGTCAAAAATCTCTGTACCTTCAATAAAAAACTGTCTATTTTCATTGAAGCGAACTTCAAACGGCGATAAGTTAAAAATTTGATTGTCTGACAACGCTTGACTAAAATCTGGAATGAGCGATACATCAAGTGTATATGAATTGTTATGCACATACTTGGCGTCCAAACCACCATTAAAATTGGTGTTGCTCGCTCCATCAGGACTTTTTTCAT
>JBCCLS010000126.1:0-7948 GCA_039026835.1 Bacteroidota bacterium
CTTTTTAACATAAAATCATTTGAGTCGCATTTATAAATTTGATTTTATCATATTGATTAGTAGTTATTTGTGAATTATTTTATGAATTATGTAATTTCTGTTGCTTTTTTCTGTCTAAAGCAAAAAAATATTACAATGAGTTTAACTATAGAATTACAGAAATACGCAAATATAAGTGCGCAAAAAATACCTCAGGAAGCACAAGCAACGATGAAAAAAGCTATTAATGACTTGGTTGCTTCCGATATGATTGATAAAGCTTTTAAAACTGGAGACACGCTACCTGAAATTAGCTTGCAAAATGCTGTTGGGAACACAGTACGCATTCAGGATGTATTACAAGAACACAAAGTTATTATCGCTTTTTATCGTGGCAGTTGGTGTCCATATTGCAATATTCAATTACGTGCATTGCAACAAGCTATTCCACAGTTTGAAGCAAAAGGAGCAAAATTAGTTGTGATCGGACCAGAAGCACCAGACAATTCATTGACTACAAAAGAAAAACACGAATTGACTTTTGAAGTGTTATCAGATATTGATAATAGAGTAGCACGAAGCTTGAATTTGGTGTATCAGTTACCACCTGACTTACAAAAATTGTACAAGCAATTTGGAATTGATTTGGATACCAATCAAGGAAATGAAAACCAAGAATTGCCTATTGCCGCAACATACGTAGTGGAACAAGACGGAACTATTTCCTATCACTTTTTAGAAGAAGATTACAAATTACGCGCAGATCCACAAGAGATTTTGGCTGCTTTGTAAATGATTGATACAAAGACAAGAAAAGGCTATTTGAAAACTATTTGTGAATGTTATTCTGAGCTTAAAACTGAACCATCCTAAATCTTACTGAATCGAGTTCAGCACAGGAGTTTAGTATTGGAGTTTGGTTTGACGAGTTTTATACTTTTCAAATAGTCTTTTTGTTTTCTACTTTTTTTAAAGTTTGTTTTTACATGTAACAAATCTTAAAAATGGATGACTATTTTTAAAACATTTTTATTTTTGTTTTATGAATCAACTGAATCCTTCTATTAAACTACACTTGCTCATCGGTGCCATGTTGAGTATATGGATCTTTTTATTTGCCTTTTTTATTCGTCCGTTTGAGCATGGCACAATGGATTTAAAAGTCTGGATTACTGTTAGTTTAGGATTTAGTATCCTAGCGTTTGTATGCTACGGATTTATCAGTTTTTTTCAAAAAGTAGTGCATCAACAAACCACAAAATGGAGTATTTCTTTAGAAGTAGTCACATTGTTGCTTTTCTTTGTTGTATACACTATTGCCACGTATATTTTCTACAGAAGTTCATTGGTGAAAGGCATGTATAATTTTACAACGTTTTCCAGAGAAATTATATTGAATTCCGCTTTAATTCTAACACCTGTGTTGATTTTAGTCCGCACGTATGCTATAAAATTGATTCCTACCAAAGATGATCGTATCACAATTAAGGGAGAAAATAAATTGGACATTTTAAAAATCAAACAATCCGATTTGATTAGCATCTCAAATTCGCAGAACTATGTGGAAATTTTCTATTTAGAAAATGGAGAATTGCGATCAAAATTGATTCGAAGTTCCTTAAAAAAGCTACAAACCGATTTTGATTTCCTCTTGCAAATCCACCGTTCACATCTTATCAATCCGACACATTTTAAATCGTGGAAAGATTCTTCTACCATTTTGTTGACGCAAATGGAGCTTCCTGTATCAAAAAATTATAAAGAGCAAGTTTTAGCGCTGTAATTTTATACCTAAAAAGCTACTTTTTGTACCTAAACACCTCATTTTTAACCAAAATCCCTTGCTTTATACCTTTGCTAGATTCGTCTGTTTTATGAGGCTTTTTTGATAGTATTTTTGAGCTCATCAATCAAAAACAAGTATTAAAATGAAAAAAATAGCTTGGCTGATTTTAGCCTATTTCTGCATCTATATTGGTTTTCGTCCACTCAAGTATTTCTTAGCGGATGGTCCCATAGATTTACTTGCCAACAAACCTAGTGAAGTCTTGAATAGTACGCTGTACATGACTACTTTTTATATTCATATTGTTACGGGCGGTATTGCCTTGCTCATTGGCTGGGTTCAATTCATTAAATGGTTTCGTGACAAATCTCGAAAAGTACATCGAATAATTGGCAAAATATATGTCTTTTCCGTGCTCATCAGTGCGCCAGTTGGGTTTTATATTGGATTCTTTGCCAGCGGCGGCATTATTACACAAGTCGGATTTACCTTTGGTGCTTTTGTTTGGTTTGTCATGACATTTTTAGCGTACAAAACCATTCGAAACGGAAATATAAAAAAGCATCGTGAATACATGATTTACAGCTATGTGGGCACGTTTGCGGCTGTAATGTTGCGCTTTATACTGTATCCGTTAATTGAAATTACAGGCGATTTTGCTTTTGCCTATAGCATTTCTGTGTGGGGAAGTTGGTTACCGAATATCGGGATTGCCTATTTGTGGATTCATAAAAAAGAAACGATCCTCACCATCTATCAGCAGTATAAAATTAAAAGACTTATTATTGGTGTTTTTTTATTGGTTGGAACGACTATTTTAGTTTCTTATATGAGTCCGCAAACTTGGCTGTATAAAAGTGCTGCATTTGAAGGTGAAGCGTTTGAAAAAAATATGTCACTCACAAATTCAATTTTTTCCTCCGAAAAGTTTGAAGAAGTCGAAACCTATCTCAAAGAAGAATCTCAAACTACAAGCATGATTGTGCTTGAGCATGGGAAAGTGGTGTATGAATATGGTGATGTTTCTGAAATTAGTTACAACGCTTCGGTTCGAAAAAGTATTTTGGCAATGTTGTATGGAAAGCATGTAGATAATGGCACTATTGATTTGAATCAGACTATTGGCAATCTCGGTATTGATGAAGAGGATGGTTTATTAGCCATAGAAAAACAGGCAACTGTAGATCATATCATTACAGCGCGATCAGGTGTGTTTCACGAAGCGGCGAATGGAGGTTATGATACTAAAAACGTACAAAAAAGAGGCAGTGTACAACCTGGGACGTACTTTTTGTATAATAATTGGGATTACAATGTCGCGGGTACTATTTTTGAGCAATATACAGGTAAAACTATTTTTCGCGAATTGGAAGCGCAATTGGCGATTCCGCTTGGTTTTCAGGATTGGAATATTTTGAATCAAGATCGAACAGTCAATACAAATAAATCTCGCTATTCCGCATATCACATGCACTTATCTACACGCGATATGGCAAAGATCGGACAATTGATGCTGCAAGAAGGTGAATGGAATGGAAAACAATTAATTTCAAAAGATTGGATCAAAAAAATTACGTCACCTGTGACTCCAAAAGACACGCTTAACAAACGTTACAATAAAGATTTGTCAGATCCCGTGCAGCATTCGTATGGCTATATGTGGTGGCTGTTTGAACGTTTGTATGACAATCCTGCTTTTGAAGGCGCGTATACAGCTTGGGGTGCTTTTGGTCAATACATAACCGTCATTCCAAAACGTGATATTGTCGTAGTTCATAAAACCACAGTTGATATTTATACGTTACTTAATTTTTCCGATCGAACGTCAACTCCAAGTTGGCAATATTGGTGGATTTTACAGAAGTTGATGCGAAATGGAAAATCAATTGCAGAGTTGGCAAAAGGGAAATCGACAGATGAAGTAATTGACTTTATCAAATTGAATTATAATAAAGATTCCGGATATGACATTTCCCAAGGATTGATCAATAGATATGCTGAAAACATAGCAAAAGAAGGAAGATATGCGGAAGCAATTCAATTTTGCAAGTTAGTTTTGAAATTGTATCCAGAAGGTTATTATACACATCGCGCGTATGATAATTACATAGACAACTTGAAGAAGCTTGGGAGAGAAGACGAAGTATTGCCATTGATGGAAAAGTCTTTTCAATTGAATCCTTGGAATAAGAAGTTGGAGAAAGAGATTCAACTATTGAAATCGAAGTTATAATACATCTCAGATGTATTATAACTTGTACATCTGAGATATATCATAGCTTGGAAATAAACTACAGCAACTCGTTGTAGCGTATACAATTCGTAGACAAGCCACCAAAAGCATATGTTTTTTGGTGGTAATGGTTTATATTTAAAAATGAATTCTAGTCTTATTCCATTATGAAAACTCATGATCAAAAAGTAAAATCCAAACATAGTCAGTCTGTTGCAGATGCTTTAATTCAACAAAAAGAGGCAAAGCAAACACCGTTACAATTGAAAGACAACCGACCAGCGGCGGTAACTCAATTAAAAATGCTTGCACAACCGCATCATAGTTTGCAGCGAAATACACTTGAATCGTCAGAAGTTGTACAACGCGTCACCATTATTGACGGAATTGAAGTAAATCCTAGCGCTGGTATGCCAACGTGGGAACAAGGTGGACATAGATATCATATTAATACTTCTACGGAAACGTATCACATCACTAGAGAAGGAAATCCAAAGATTCACTACTTCTATAAAGGTGCAGGCGAAGAGATTCAAGATACACAACCCACAAAGGCAGAACGTGGTGGAAAATCTAAGAGAAAAGTAAAAGGTCAACCAGGTAAAGTGAAAACAAAAACCGTATTTTCTGCCCTTCCAAAAAGCGTACAAACCTTTATCAAAGGAAACTACATCGCAATTTTGAGCGCTACATAATTTTAGTTTTTTTCTTCATCCCAAACACAATTCGAGTTAGCTTAAAAGGATATACCAAATATCTGTACATTAACACAATCATAGGAAATGTAGTGACGAGTAAGAGTAATAACTTAACCCTAATGAATACATTCCATTGCACAATGGAATCGCAAAAATCATAATGATTGTTCGATACAAAATATAAAATGGATACGCTTATTATTCGCCAATTTAATTGAATTTTAAAGTGTTATTATACCTTCACTAATGCTAAATCGGTGGTTTCATAGCGCACAAAACCATCAGCAGTTGGCAATTGCTTTTTTAATAACCAATACCGTTTTGCATCTTTTATAGTTGTTCCTGCATTCGCAGCTAAAAAGTCACGCACATACTGATTGAACATATTATTTGCAGCAATTTCGCGCTTAAATTCGGGATCTTCTTTTCGTTTCTCAAGCATTTTCCAAGTCGTAACCGCATCTTCTAGTGTTTTGCCTGTGTTTGCTTTTACCCAATCCATAAAGTCGCTATGACATGAAAATTTAGCACCGATTTGACTTTTCATAAAACGTCTAAAATTAGGTCCAAACGAAACATTGTCTGTAATTTCAGTCTCCAATGTTAAGGTTGCTTTTGCCCAATTGAATTTGGAAGTTGTTTTTTTCTTGATTGGAGAAGGTTTCACAGCACCATTGTGATCAAGTGCATACATGATGCGATCGCGCAATTCAAATTTTCTTCCTGTTATGGGTAAATTGGAACGTTTGCAGATTTCGACAAGTTCTTCTTTTAGCCAATACCATTGATTGAATTCTGCGCTGGTTTGAATATGCTCAAAATCAGGTCGGTTCATAGCTTTTTAATTTTTACTAAAATTAATCAATTGTACTGAAATGACCGCGGACAAAATTGCTTACTGCTTTACAATCAGTCGTTGCCCGATTCTTAATGTTGAATTTTTACGAATAGCATTGGCTTTACAGAGTGAAGCAATGGAAACATTATACTTGTTCGAAATCCGCGATAACGTATCGCCACGACGTACAGTGTAAATCTTGATTTCTTCGGCTTTGCTAGCAATTGCTTCCGCTTCTGTGGTAGCAATTTTGATCTTGGAAGCGCGTTTCGAATTGTGTCGGTATGCAGCAGTCCATCGGCGAGTTATCCAAATTTCTTGTGCTCTCACACGATTTTCTTCATTTGAAAAATCAAACACATATTCCGGATGGATTGGAATGCCTTTGTACAATACTTCCAAATGCAAATGGCTTCCACGGGCGTTTCCTGTAGTACCGCCTTTGCCAATTATTTGTCCTTTCGTAACGGTATCATTCACTTTTACCAAATATTTTGACAAATGCGCATATACTGTTTCTACACCATTAAAATGACGAACCACTACCGTTTTTCCATGTCCGGAATGATAATTTACATAACGTACCACACCTCCAAATAGTGCCATGACACGATCGCCCGTAATTAAATCAATATCAATACCATTGTGAGGTCTGCGATTTCGCCAACCATACCGAGAAGTAATCACTTTTTTTCGTGGAATGGGAGACGCATACGTACTATCATCAAATATAATCTGTAATGGATAGGTTTTAGTCACTTTTTTATACGGATTGAATAGTTTGGTATTCCAGTGTTCGGCAATCCAATCTTTCTTCGGCGTAGCAGGTTTTAAGAGTAATTGTAAGGTTAATGAAGCAATTGGCGCTACAGGATGAATGCTGCGTATCTTGGGTTTACTTTCGCTGACAATGCTGTCTTTTGTTTGACTGTACAACGTTGTGCTTATGCTGCATAGCCAAGCAATTAAAAATATCTTTTTCATGCGTGTTTTTTGATGAATGTATGCGTATATTCAACCTAAGAACTCTTTGTATAACGTGTTCTAGATCAAATAATTGCAAATTGTTTTTTGATGATTATTCTGTAATGTATTCTAGTGGATTTAAGCGTTTTCCGTGTTGGCGTACTTCGTAATGCAAATGCGGCGCTGTAGATAGACCAGTGCTTCCCACGTAGCCAATAATTTCTCCCTTTTTTACAGTTTGACCAGTTTTACTATTGAAAGCTTGCAAATGTGCATACCAAGTTTCAAAACCATTGGCATGTGAAATAATAATTAAATTTCCCCAATTGCCTTCGTCTTGGGCTTTTAATACAGTTCCGTCAGCCGTGGCAATAATTGGAGTGCCTTTTGCAGCTTTGATGTCAATACCGCCGTGTTTGGTTTTGTGTTTTAATTTAGGATGCTTTCGAAAAACACCAAATGGAGATGAAATATGCGCTTTTGTTTTGTTTTGCACCGGAAATACGGTAGGAACTCCATTTTCTGCTTTATCAACAGTTATTGGGGTGATTTCTTCTAAAATTGTTGTGGTTGTTGGACTTTTGAATGCGATACATGCAAGTGCTATCAATGGAACTAACACTAAGTACACAAGTCTCGCTGCTTTTTTTGAGGGCGATTTTGTAATCATTTCGATTCGTTTTTTGAGTGATGGTTGCGAAAAATAATTATACGTAGGTTGCAATTGTGTCGGTTCAAGACTTGTGAGCAATACCTGTAAATACGAAGATTTTTTTACTGTTTTGGCTTTCAATACAAACACATCTGCTTGAAATTCATGAATAGCTTTTAATGATTTTCTATAAAGATAGGCGAGTGGATTAAACCAATTCATTGCTATAAAAAGTTCTGCAAATAACATATCCCAAGAATGCTTTTTAATACCATGTGCTTTTTCGTGCGTGAGTATGCATACGTCAATAGTTGTTATTTTTGATGTTGGCACAAAAATCCAATGGAAATACGAGAATACTTCGGAAATATTTGCATTGTAGACTGTTGTGTTGTGCAGATGTGTTTTTTGTGATTGCTGTTTAAGTTGATACAATCGGAATGTTGCTCTAAACAATCGCCATGCAAAACATAGAACACCAATTACATACACACAAAATATCCAAAAACTGTACTGCAGAGTTTGATGCGACTCAGTTTCAGTTGATGAGACTGTGCTGTTTGTTCGTTCAGCAAATACTGTAAAATCTTCAAACAACGGGATTTCTATTGGAAATTGAATGGCAGGAAACAAACTGTTACTCAGTGGAATGAGCAAAGATAATGGAAGGAGCAAGAGTAAAAAAGCTCTGTTGTATCCATGAAATGTGAATCGGCTAAAAAACACTTTATACAGCAAATAAAAGCTGCTAAATACCAAACTTACTTGGAAAATATAGAGTAATAGGCTATTCATC
>JBCCLS010000127.1:0-7921 GCA_039026835.1 Bacteroidota bacterium
CAGTGTAAGAGTTCTATTTGACAAAAAATATACTTTTTAGACCTTTTTTAGCTCCCAAGCTTCCAACAGAACAAGTATTTGATAAAAAATATGAAAACTGATCTATACTATAACTGTGTATGCATTAATTATTTTTAGGCTTAATTTAGTACGTATAAAAAAGCTAATTTCTTTGCTAAACGTACGTTAAAGATTATAAAAAAAGAAAACTATTTTGTAAATTAATGTCACCTTTTTAACCTACAAAAGCCGTGACACTAAACAAGTTAACCTGCTATTTTCAACAAAAGCATGAGCTTATTGATGATCAATCGTATTATCGTAAGTTGGCTATCAGTATTGGAGTAGTTATCACCATTTTTGTATACATTTTTGATCCGTATGACAACTATTTAGCAGTCCCAAAATTTGAAATTCCCATTAAAATTATTCAATTAGGCTATGGAATCAACACTACCATTGTAATTTACGGTTCGTATTGGTTGTTATTTCGAAAGTTACAATGTGCCAAAGGAAAACGAACTTGGAAAACCTATCACCATTGGTTGTTGCTCGTCGCGATTTTAAGTATTGCAGGAGGTTTGGGAACCATTTACCATCGTTTTATGATGGATGTTGGTGAAGTAGATGCTTCATATTACGTATTTGTGACAATTCCCAGATCAATTGTAATTGCCATTCCGCTCTTTGTTATTAGCATACTTTTAGATCGATTGTACACGGCTAAGCAAACAACGGACACTATTACAAAACGAACCGATCAAAAAGATACAACTTTACCAGAAACAGCAAAAAAAGTAACCTTAAAATCACCTGTAGTCAATCAATCCATAACAGTGATTCCTGCAGAAATTGAATACATAAAAGCTTCGGGAAATTATGTGGAAATCTATTCTACTGGAGATGAAAAAGCACAACTACTACGTGCTTCATTGCGTTTCATAGCAGCGCGACTTGCCTCGTATCCGTATGTAGTGCAATGTCATCGACAATATTATGTAAACATTCATAAGATAGATTCTTACAGAGGAAATTCACAGCGAATTTTACTCAACTTAGCAACTGCAGCAACCGAAATTCCGGTAAGTAAAAGCTATGCAAAAGAAATGCTTCTCAATTTAAAAAAATAAACAGCCACAAGAGTAGTGCATTCGTCACAAAACCCATCCATTCGTCACAAAACTTTTAAAAATGTAGTGTGAACTGCTAACTTTAAAAACAGTTTTTTGAGTAAAATAACCTACAAAACGTTACTCAAAAATCATTAAAAACGTAATCATTAACCAACTTAAAAATGAATTAGATCATGAAGAAAAAAAATCTAAACAAACTTACATTAAAGAAAACTGCGATCTCAAAACTCGATAATGTATTTGGAGGTGCTGTAGCCAAAGCAGCAAATGCCAATGCAGCTGCTGGGACAAATGTTTGGTCGAATTGTGAAGTATGCGAATCACTTCGTGTGACACAGTGTAAAGACAAGTGTCCAAACTTTACAAAAGCAGCATGTGGAAACGCTGTTCCTGTAAATGCAGCGGCAGCCAACAACGCAGCGGCAGCAGTATAATTAAACTTTTCAAAGCGGACTTTCGGGTTCGCTTTATTTTTTTGATGACACACTGATGTAACCTACTAACTATCAATTTAAAATTATTAAAACAAACTCAGTAACCATTAAAATTTAAAAACCGTGAAAAAAAAGAATCTCACCAAATTAGCGCTCAAAAAAACAGCTATTTCAAAACTAGATAACATTTTAGGAGGATATGTGGCGGCAAATGCTGCTGCTGGCGCAAATCAAGAAGCAAAACCTACCATCGTAAAATCCAATTGTGTAGAATGTGAATCACTTCGTGTGACACAATGTAAAGACAAATGTCCAGATTTTACAAAAAAACCGTGCGGAAATGCAGTCGCTGTTTCTATTGGCGCCGCTGTAGCTAACAATGCTGCAGGCGTCTAAATAAAACGTTACAAAAGGTTGTCTAAAAAGTGTTTATAAACGTTATTCTGAGAATGACTCAGCATCCTATGATGCTCATTTTCAATCTATATGAGAAACTGAAACTTGTCTGAATTTATTTCAGTATTAAGTTTGGTTTGACAAAATCTGAACTTTTTAGACAGCATTTGCTTTATTTTTTGATGTAATACTGATATAACCTATCTAACTATCATTTTGAAATTATCAAAACAAACTCAGTAACCATTAAAAATTTGTAAATCATGAAAAAAAAGAATCTTTCAAAATTAACACTCAGAAAAGCAGCGATCTCAAAATTAGATAACATTTACGGAGGACTTGCAGCGACAGATCCTATTGTGAGTTCAAAGCCTGAACCAAGTCCAACAAATATGTGGTCCAATTGTGTAGAATGTGAATCTGCACGAAGAACTCAATGCAAAAATGAATGTCCAAACTTTACAAAAGCCGCTTGTGGCAATATAAGTGCAACGCCTACAAATCCTATACAAACAGTAGCAGTTGGAAATTAGAAACATATTGAATACGAGAGACTGTCTTAAAAGGTAATGGAAACATCATTCTGAGCTTGATGCTGAATTTATTTCAGTATTAAGTTCGGTTTGACGAAATCTATACTTTTAAGACAGTCTCTTTTTCATTTGTGAGGCATAATATTGAGATACATATCTCAAATCTATCAAGAAATTCCTATCTTGAAACACCAATCACAATACCCACTACATTGAAAAAAATTAGCTACTTTTTGATGATTTGTATCTGCATACAATGTCAACCAAAAGAAAACCAATCCACACAAAAGACTACTGAAAAGAATAAAATCTCCACAGTTTCAACAAAAATTACCACGTTGACGCTTGCAGAAGCCAATCGATTAGCTGCTTTGCCGTTGCACTGTATGCAAGAAGAATATCCAAATAAGCTCAATCAAACCATTGGTGGCGAAGAAGATTTACAATCTCCAAAAGTCTTGCATCCTACATTTTACGGTTGTTTTGACTGGCATTCTTCTGTTCATGGACATTGGTCGTTGGTGAATTTGCTCAAACAATTTCCAAATTTGGAAAACAGCGAAGAAATCAGAGAAAAATTAGCCGAAAACATCTCCAAAGAAAACATAGAAATAGAAATTTTATACTTTCAAGGAAAATACAACAAATCATTTGAACGTACGTATGGTTGGGCTTGGCTCTTAAAACTTGCAGAGGAATTACATACATGGAACGATCCGCTAGCACGCGAATTGGAAAGCAACTTACAACCACTTACGGACATCATTGTACAAGGCTATATGGATTTCTTACCCAAACTCAATTACCCAATCCGAGTAGGCGAACATACCAATACAGCTTTTGGACTTACCTTCGCGTATGATTATGCCAAAACAGTTCAAAACACAGAATTACTAGACCTTATAAAGCAACGAGCGAAAGATTTTTACCAATCAGATGCCAACTGTCCAATTTCATGGGAACCGAGCGGATTTGACTTCCTTTCGCCGTGTTTGGAAGAAGCAGATATCATGCGACGTGTGTTGACAAAAGACGAATTCAAAACATGGTTACGTACATTTTTGCCACAATTGGCAACTGCAAATTTTGAGTTGGCACAAGGAAAAGTATCTGATCGTACCGATGGAAAATTGGTACATTTAGATGGTGTCAATTTCAGTAGAGCTTGGTGTTTGTACGGAATTGCCAATGAATTCCCAGAATACGCACACTTAAAAAATATAGCAAATGAACACGTAACGTATTCGCTGCCAAGCATTGTAGACGACAATTATGAAGGCACACATTGGTTGGGATCTTTTGCAATATATGCGTTAAATACTGCTGCCAATGTTCAAATGGATTAAAAATATCGGTCCAGGAACGCTTGTAGCTGCTGCGTTCATTGGTCCAGGCACTGTTACAATTTGCACAAAAGCAGGCGTACAGTTTGGGTATAGCTTGTTATGGGCAATGTTATTATCAATCATTGCGACGATCATTTTACAAGAAATGGCAGCACGTACAGGAATCATCACCCAAAAAGGATTGGCAGAAGTTATCAAAGGGCAAATTACCAGTCCGTTACTTCGCAATGCAGCCATCTTTCTAATTTTGGGCGCTATTGTCATCGGCAATGCCGCCTATGAAGCCGGAAACATTAGTGGCGCTGCGTTGGGAATGCAGGTTTTTGGGACAGAAAATGCGGTATGGTATCCAATTCTAATTGGAATAATTGCGTTTATAGTACTATTTCTTGGGAATTATAAAATCTTAGAACGAAGCTTGGTGGCGTTAGTGTTGATCATGAGTATTTCCTTTCTCATCACAGCAATCTTGACAAAACCAGATATAGTAGCCATGCTGAAAGGGACATTTACGCCGTCAATTCCAGAAAATAGTATCTTAGTCATCATTGGACTTATTGGGACAACCGTTGTGCCTTATAATCTCTTCTTGCATGCTTCATTAGTCAAAGAAAAATGGAAAACAAAAGAAAATTTAGCAACAGCTCGAAAAGACACGTTCATCTCCATTATTTTAGGGGGAATTGTCTCCATGGCAATTATTGTCGCAGCAACGGCAACTACAGGTGGCTCTATTGCCAATGCATTTGATTTGGCCAAAGGATTAGAACCTTTATACGGTGAAAATGCGAAGTATTTACTCGGAATTGGCTTATTTGCAGCGGGCATTACATCAGCAATTACAGCACCTTTAGCGGCGGCGTATGTAGCAAATAGTTGTTTTGGCTGGAAAGCTTCCTTAAAAGACAATCGCTTTCGATTGGTTTGGGCAATCATTTTAATATTGGGTGTTCTATTTTCGTCACTCAAATTCAAACCTGTGGAAGTCATTACCTTTGCACAAGTTGCCAATGGATTGCTATTACCGATTGTAGCGATCTTTTTAGTGTGGATTGTCAACAAAGCCACTGTCTTAGGACAGTACAAGAACACAACGTTTCAAAATATACTTGCTATTTGTATCATCATCATTACACTTATGTTAGGAGTGAAGGGAATTTATAGTGTATTTTAAAAAAGTGTAAAAACTTTTTGCGTAAGCAAAAACAAGTCTAAGAATCTAAGAGCAAAGTGATTCTAAGAGATTCCTGCCCACGCAGGAACAAGTCTAAAAGCGAAGCGATCTAGACTCTAACAGCAAAGCGGTCTAAAAATCTAAAAAAATGCTACATATCAACTGTGATGTCGGAGAAGGTGTGGACAATGAAGAAATTCTGATGCCATACATCAGTGCATGCAATATTGCTTGTGGCGGACATGCAGGTGATTTGGAAACCATGCAAAAAGTTGTAGCATTGGCAAAAAAATATCAAGTAGCGATTGGTGCGCATCCTTCGTATCCAGATTGGGAAAACTTTGGGCGTGTTTCTATGAATATGGAGGAAACAGCATTCATCAAAACCATTCAAAAACAAATCACAAACTTAGAAGAAATTGCAGCTTCACAGGAAGCAAAAATCACGCATATAAAATCACATGGAGCCTTGTATAATGACGTTGCAAAAAGTGCACAAAAAGCACAACTTTTTTTAAAATCAATTGAAAAATACAATCACAAATATGCGCTTTATATTCCGTATAATTCTGTGATTGAAAACTTGGCGTTGGAACAAAATTTTATGGTCAAATATGAAGCCTTTGCAGATCGAAATTATAACGATGATTTGACACTGGTTTCACGTCAAAAATCGAATGCAGTTTTGACACAAATAGGAGAGATACTTCCACATGTTTCTAGGCTTCAAAATGAGCAAAAAGTACGTACCATTTCAGGGAAAGAAATCGCTTTGAAAGCTGATACATTTTGTGTGCATTCAGACACGTTGCACGCAGTTGAAATTGTACAACAATTACACACACATTTTAATGTGAAAAGTCAGGCTTCCAAACCTGCATTATCAACGTATAAAATGTATGGAAATACAGGTTTACTCATGACTTGGGAAGCAAAAATGACGGCAGAAGTGCTGCAAAGTGTGTTGGAATACAAAGAAAAAATTATAAATTTTAGTATTAAATCAATACTTGATGTAATTCAATCAAATAATTCATTATTAATTATTTATGATTCAGAAAAAGTAAATTTCAAGACGCTCCAACATTTGTTGGAACACCTTTTTTTGACCACAACTGACGAATTGCCACAAAAAAAGTCCTATTGTTGGGAAATTCCTGTGTGTTATGACAAAAGTTTTGGAATTGATCTGGATGAAATCGCACAAAAAAATAGGCTTTCTGTTGATGAAATTATCAAGCTGCATACAGCGACAATCTACCAAATTTTTTCCATCGGTTTTTTACCTGGTTTTTTATACTTAGGCGGACTGGATAAACGTCTACATATAGATCGAAAAGCAACACCAAGATTGGAAGTGAAAAAAGGTGCAGTCGGCATTGGTGGAATGCAGACAGGAATCTACCCAAAAGCAAGTCCCGGCGGATGGCAAATTTTAGGAAATTCACCGCTCAATTTTTTTGATGTTTCCAATGAAAAACCCTGCTTTGCTAGTGCAGGTGATTGTATCAAATTTGTGTCTATTTCTTTGGATGAATATTTCGAAATACAAGAAGTAGTTTCTAATGGAAAATACACTGTAAAATCCACAGACGTATGATAGAGATTTTGCAAAGCGGTTTGTATACTTCCATTCAAGATTTGGGTAGAGTTCAGTATCGAAATTTTGGTGTGCCAGTGTCGGGTGTTATGGATCCGTATCATGCAATATTGGCCAATCAGTTGTTAGGAAATGATGAAAATGATGCTGTATTAGAAATGACTTTACAAGGTCCGCGCATGCGTTTTCATGAAGCGACACAGATAGTGATTTGCGGCGCTAATTTATCTCCAACGCTCAACAATCAACCCATACGACTTAATTTGCCTATGAATGTCTCCAAAGGCGATCAACTTGATTTTGGGAAACGTCAGTATGGTGTTCGGGCGTATCTTGCGGTAAAAAATGGTTTTCAAACTGAAAAAATATTACAGAGTAGAAGCTCTTATGAAGGAATTACACCGAAATCAAGAGTAGCTACAGGTGATTTCATTCCGTATCAAACAGACACTACACAAATTCAAACAAAAGCAAATATTGCCATTCAGCATGAAATTTTCACAAATTCAGTATTACAGGTATACGAAGGCCCAGAATTTGAATTCTTATCTACAAAACAACAAGAAATACTCTTCAATCAGCGATTTTCAGTAGGATTGAACAACAGAATGGCCTATCAGTCAGAAGAAATTGTTGCTAATGATTGTCCGTCCATAATTACGTCAGCAGTATTGCCAGGAACTGTACAATTAACTCCTTCCGGAAAATTAATCATTCTTATGAAAGATTGTCAAACTACAGGTGGATATCCAAGAATTTTACAACTAGATGCACAAAGTATGATCGCATTGGCACAAAAACATACCAAAGATCGCATCTATTTTAAGAAGCTTTTAGTTTTGTAATATCAATTTCGTCGGAAAGTAATTGCATGGCATCTTCTTCTGTCAGTTTTCCTAAAATATCTTGCGTTCCTTTCTTAAATCCGTCATGATTTCGAAATAAGCGCCACAATGCTCGGATGAACTCAGTATAGTCCAAACCGTCATTCCATTGAATAAACTTTTCGGTAAAGGCTTTATCAATATGCGATCGAATGATGATACGCGAAGCGTGAATATTTCTGTCTAGGGAAGTCATATATTCTAAAAATCTATTGTTTTTCACATGCGAATTTAAGTGCTGATGTGATAGCTTGCAAGAGGAAAGAGCCTTGAATAAAAGGGGATTTTTCCCCTTTTGAAAAGGAAAAGTCCTGATATTTTTTTAGTGTAATGTGGTTAAAAATCTAGTTATCAGTTTTTTAAGTTTAGATGTGATAAATGCGTCACTATTGAAATTTTTAATTGTAATTCTTTATAAATA
>JBCCLS010000128.1:0-7906 GCA_039026835.1 Bacteroidota bacterium
ATTTTATCAGTATAAACAACTATAGTAAGCAAAAAGAAAAACAAATGACAAAACTAGGAATAAACGGATTTGGAAGAATAGGACGCATTGTCTTTAGAGCAACGTTAAAACGCGATAATGTAGACGTAGTTGCGATCAATGACTTATTAGATGTAAATCATTTAGCATATTTATTAGAATATGATTCTGTTCACGGACGATTTGATGGAACGATTGAAGTAAAAGATGGAAACTTGGTAGTAGATGGAAAAACAATCCGTGTGACTGCTGAAAGAGATCCTAAAAACTTAAAGTGGGATGAAGCTGGCGTTGATGTGGTAGCAGAATGTACAGGAATCTTTAAATCGTTAGAAACGGCAGATTATCACATTCAGGCTGGTGCTAAAAAAGTGGTTATTTCTGCACCTTCTCCAGATGCACCAATGTTTGTTATGGGCGTAAACGATCACGAAGTAAAAGCGACAGATACCATTGTTTCCAATGCTTCTTGTACTACCAACTGTTTGGCGCCAATTGCCAAAGTATTGGATGATAATTTTGGAATTGAGGAAGGATTAATGACAACAATTCACGCAGCAACTTCCACACAATATACAGTAGATTCTCCGTCAAGAAAAAATTTCCGTTTGGGACGTTCGGCACTGAACAACATTATTCCAACTTCAACAGGAGCTGCAAAAGCGGTTGGAAAAGTAATTCCAAAGTTGAATGGAAAATTGACAGGAATGGCATTCCGTGTACCTACAGTTGATGTATCTGTAGTTGACCTAACAGTGCGTTTACAAAAAGAAACTTCATACGAAGAAGTAAAAAGTGTTTTCAAAGCGGCTGCTGATGGAAAAATGAAAGGTGTGTTAGGATATACTGACGAGCCTGTAGTTTCACAAGATTTCGTTAGCGATGAGCGCACAAGTATTTTTGATGCGGAAGCAGGAATTGAGTTGAGCCCAAGGTTTTACAAAATTGTTTCTTGGTATGACAATGAATTTGGATACTCAAACAAGTTAGTAGACTTAGCAATTCACATACATAACTTATAATTCACAACATAAGCACAATTGCTATTTTTAGATGCAATTGTGCTTATTTTGGTTAAACACCTACTGTAAAACATTCCTGTAAATTTGGGAATTTATTTTATATTACACCATGATTTTATTAGTTGATAGTGGTTCCACAAAATGCGATTGGATTGCAGTGGACAAAGATGGTAACCAATTGTTAGAAAAGCTTCGTACAAAAGGATTGAATCCTGCGATTCTTTCTGAAAAAAAGCTAAAAAAGACCATCAAAAAAAGTAAAGAACTTTCGGCACATCGTCACACCGTTACCCATGTATTCTTTTACGGTGCAGGTTGTGGGACAGAAAATCCACGTTTATTATTAAAAGGTGTTTTGGAAGAATTTTTTCCAAGTGCCATTGTTGACGTCAATGAAGATACGTTGGCAGCAGTATATGCAACTGTAAATCACAAAGCAGAAGCCGCTGTCGTATGTATTCAAGGAACAGGCTCTAACTGTAGTTATTACGATGGTGAATTGTTGCATCAGCGTGTAAATTCGTTAGGTTATACCTTGATGGATGATGCCAGTGGAAATTATTACGGAAAGCAACTCATTCGCGACTATTATTTTAACAAAATGCCACATGTTATCCGTGTTGCGTTTGAAGAAAAATACAATCTCGATAGCGATTACATCAAATACAATTTATACAAACAACCCAATCCAAATGCATATTTGGCAAGTTTTGCAGAGTTTATGTTTCTCCATAAAGATTCTGAATATGTTGTAGAACTCATTAAAAACGGCTTTAGAGAATTTGCCAAAAATATGATCATGCAGTTTGAAGAAGAGCTGAAAACGGTTCCTGTGCATTTTGCAGGTTCTATAGCTTTCTTTTCAGAAGCTGAAATTAGAGAAGTAGCAAAAGAATTTGGATTTACCGTTGGGAATTTTACAAGAAGACCTATTGAAGGTTTGGTAGCTTTTCATACCAATGCTTTAAAAGGCGCTTAGTATATAATAGTTTATAAGGGATATGAAAAAAGAGAGCATTATTATAGTAATGTTCTCTTTTCTGTTTTGTACTGTGTAAATGTTACAAATACACTCTATTTTCCTGCTCAGACACACGAATAAATGTGGTGCGTTTGGTTAATTCTTTTAGGCGTGGTGCACCAACATACGTACACGTACTTCGAATTCCACCTAAAATATCATGAACAGTATCGGCTACGTGTCCCTTCAACGGAATTTCTACTGTTTTTCCTTCTGAAGCTCTGTAGTCAGCAACGCCACCTACATATTTTTCCATCGCCGTCGCTGAACTCATTCCATAAAACTGCTTGAATTGTTGCCCGTCGCGTTCTATGACTTCGCCACCACTTTCATGATGTCCGGACAACATGCCACCCAACATAACAAAATCGGCACCAGCTCCGAAGGCTTTGGCAATATCACCAGGCGTTGTACAACCACCATCCGAGATAATTTGTCCACCCAATCCATGTGCTGCATCCGCACATTCAATAATTGCTGAAAGTTGTGGAAATCCAACACCTGTCTTTACGCGTGTGGTACAAACTGATCCTGGACCAATGCCAACTTTGACAATATCAGCTCCAGAAAGTAGCAACTCCTCAACCATTTCTCCTGTAACCACGTTTCCTGCAATAATTACTTTATCGGGAAATTGCGATCTAGTTTGTTTTACAAAATCCACAAAGTGTTGCGAATAGCCATTTGCTACATCAATACAAATAAATTTTAGTTGTGGATGTATGGTAAAAATAGCGCGAAGTTTCTCATTATCGCTCTCGCTAATACCTGTACTTACGGCAATATGTGGAATAATATCAGGAGTCGTTGAATTTATAAAAGCAGTCCATTCTTGAATGGAATAGTGTTTATGAACGGCTGTAAATAATTGTTTAGATGCAAGGGCTTTTGCCATTTCAAACGTACCTACAGTGTCCATATTGGCGGCCATTATGGGAATGCCTGTCCATGTGTATGAATTGTGTAAGAAGGTAAAGCTACGTTCAAGCGATACTTGTGAACGACTTTTTAATGTGGAACGTTTTGGGCGAATCATAACATCTTTAAACCCTAATTTCAGTCCGTTTTCAATGCGCATAATTTGTATAATTGGTTGTGATTAAATGTAGAAATTTATCTTTGAAAAGATATATTCCAAGTATTAATTTTTCAGAAAGGTTATCAACATTTTGTATGCTAAAAAAGCGAACCGAAGTCCGCTTAGTGTGAGAATTTAGCATTGTGGTAGTACTGGTAAGTACCTCTAAAATTATACTTACTTTGTTACTTAGTGGATTGTAATGTAGTAAGTCAGTCTTTTTATGATATAAAAAGTTGTGTATTATGTGATAAATATAAAAAAAGAATCTAAATTTTCTTTACAGTAAAACCGTAATTATTTGTTGGAGCAAAGTACATGTGTAGTGTTCTGTAAATTAGATGCTACTAAATTTATTATTCACAAGCATTCCAAACAGGATCGTTTGGTAATGGCGCTGTAATTTCTAATAATTCTTTTTTTACAGGATGTGTAAAGACTAATTTTCGGGCGTGTAGATGTATGCTTGCATCTTTATTACTACGTGCAAAACCATATTTTAAATCGCCTTTGATGCGACAACCTATGGCAGCGAGTTGCACTCTAATTTGATGATGTCGTCCTGTATGCAACGCAATTTCCAACAATACATACCGATCTAACTTTTTCACTACTTTATATGCTAATACTGCTTTTTTGCTTCCTTTGACTTCGTTTGAAAAGGCAGTAGATTTATTGTTTTTTGGATTTTTTCGCAACCAATGTGTCAAAGTATCTTGTGACTTTGGAGGCATCTTGTCCACAACAGCCCAATACGTTTTTTTGGCTTTCTTTTCTGCAAAAAGCTGATTCAATCGTGGCAATGCTTTGGAAGTTCTGGCAAAAACAACAATTCCGGTAGTGGGTCTATCCAAGCGATGTACGACTCCCAAAAACACATTTCCAGGTTTGTTATATTTTACAGCAATATATTCTTTGACTACCTCGCTTAGTGGTTTGTCACCTGTTTTATCTCCTTGTACAATATCTCCCGCACGTTTATTGACAATGATGATATGATTGTCTTCGTAGAGTACTTGGAGGTTGTTTTTGTTCGATATCGTTTTCAATGTTTTACTATTTTTCGATGTGCAGTTTTAAGAATTATTGAGTTGCGTTAATTAGGTACTTCTCGATCCTGAATCAGACTGAATCATACTGAATCAAGTTCAGCACAAGAGTTCGGCACAAGAGTTCAGCACATTCGAAGTGACGGTTTGGTTGTCATACGTTACAAGGAAATATGACGAAGTAATTTCATCATCATAGAACAACTACGTTCTTTGAAGTAACTGATTGCTTCATTACGTTCGCAATGACGAATCATAGTCTTTTCAAAATAGCTGGCTTTTGTTATAAAAATCGAGCTCAGCAAGATTGACCAACAACTAAAACTCAACACCCAACACCCAACACCTAATACTGCTCTTTCTCATTAGGAAAATCAACTGATTTTACATCAGCGGCATATTGTTTGAACGCATTGGTCATTTCTTCATACATATTTAAATAACGACGTAAGAATCGCGGATTAAATTCATGCGTCATGCCCAACATGTCGTGCGTTACTAAAACTTGTCCGTCGACACCATTTCCGGCGCCAATTCCAATTACAGGAATTGAGATACTTGCGGCAACTTCTTTGGCTAATTTGGCAGGAACTTTTTCCAACACAACCGCAAAGCAACCTGCTTTTTCAAGCATTTTAGCATCTTCTTTCAGTTTTTCGGCTTCGGCTTCTTCTTTAGCGCGCACCGTATATGTTCCAAATTTGTAAATAGATTGTGGTGTTAATCCTAAATGTCCCATCACAGGAATTCCTGCATGTAATATGCGTTTTATGGATTCTTTGATTTCTTTTCCGCCTTCTACTTTTACGGCATGTCCACCAGATTCTTTCATGATACGAATAGCAGAACGCAATGCTTCTTTCGGATCTGATTGATAGGTTCCAAAAGGTAAATCGACCACAACTAACGCTCTTTTAGATGCTCTAATGACTGAAGAAGCATGATAGATCATTTGATCTAGTGTAATGGGGAGTGTGGTTTCATGTCCCGCCATTACGTTACTTGCAGAATCTCCCACGAGAATAACATCAATTCCGGCGCCGTCCACAATTTTTGCCATGGTATAATCGTAAGCGGTCAACATGGAAATTTTTTCTCCATTACTTTTCATCTCAATGAGTGACTTTGTTGTGACTCTTTTGTACTGTTTTTTTGCGAGTGACATATGTGCGATTTTTATAAGGCTGTAAAAGTACTAATAAAATGTAAGGTGTGTTTGTGTACGTTCATATTTTACACAATTATAGAAAAGAGGAGCGACTATTTGAGCGCAACGTTTAGTTTGCTAAATAATGTTTGGCATCTCTTAAATTGAGTTCTACCTCATCCACGGCGCTACTATTTCGGCTTGGATGAAAAACAGGTTCATCTACTTTGTCCAACGCTAGCATAAGTTGGAACATGGCAGTACTTTTTTTTGCGTCAATTTCTTTTTGAAGCCAAACCTTAAAATGAGGAATTAACTTTGGATTGAATCGTTTCGATAATGCCCAATACGCACTAGTGCGCGTCTTTTCAATTTTATACGCATTTTCGTGTAAACCTTCAATAATAAAAGTTTCAAGTTGTGGTACTGGAATGGTTTTCAATTTTGAAAGATTGATAACACTTTCTTCATACTCACTAGGTGTATTTCCGTTTTCTTTTTCAAAAAGAAATGCAATAGCTACAAATTGATCGTTTTTAAATATCATGGCTATCGAGTTTTAATTGGAATCCAAACTGCTTCTTCAGATTCTTCATGTGTTGGGTTATATGTTGTTTTTAAGACTTCAAAATGTGGTCGGTGATCGAGTTCGTAGTCAGAATTCGGTAACCAAGTGTAAAAGATGTACTGAAATGCTTCTGCAAAATTTTCTGGCAATCCTTTATAGATGAAAACAGCGTACAATCCGCCTTCTAATACAAAGCATTCCATTTCGTTAGGAATGGTTTCAAAATCAGTAACTTCCGTCAAGGCATATTTTGTAAATTCAGTTTGCGGACTAAAATCTTCAAAATACAATGCATCATATACTTGTAAAGAATACAAATCTGTTCCTACTGTGTGTTGAATCCTATCACGCTGTTGCATAAAACTTTTCCAGAGTATAGGTGTGGTATTCTGGAGTAACGACATTCGTTTAGACTTCCCTACAAGTTTTTTTTGTGGAAGCGTATGTAGCGTAGGTGTGGAAATCATGAAATGGCAGGTAATTTATGTTGTTTTATGTGGCAGCACAAAGAAATATGCGTAGTGAATACAGTGGCAGATGTATGCCCAACAATCGGAATTGGGATAACTAATTCTTTGGTAACAGGTGTAATAATGGCAGTAATGTATACTAAAAAAAGTACTATTACGATAAGCATGGTACTAATCATGGGTTGGTTATTTCACCAACAAGTTAATAATAATTACTGATATCGTTGCTATTTATTTGCATCAATTCGCCTGTATACAAAGGTTTTTCTCATTTTTCCACGACGATTTGGGTAAAAAAAGATAAGTTTTCGCTTTTTTAGTTTAGCAGTCAAGGAAAAATCGGATGCAATACCACTGCGGTATTCTGTAAAAATATGGTAGATTCCTTGTTTTGTGATTTTTCCTTTCGAGATTTTAGGTGTGTATTTTTTGTATGATTTCCACTCTCTTTTAGCAAAAACGTCATAATTTTTTCTTGTATATGTATTATTGGGATGTATTATAAATTCCGTAATGCTGTAGGAATACATAGTTCCATAATTATGCCCGTGTGCGCGATATGTAACATCACTTTCCTGCCCGTAGCTAAGTACGCTGTAAAAGAATAAGGAAATAAGCGTGATAGAAAACGTGTCATAATTCTTAAAACTATGGTAAAGCTACTGACTTTTTTAAATTTTTAGGTTACTTTTCTGAAAAATTTAACCAATCATGAAACGATATATATTTCTTCTCTTCCTTCTATTTTGTTTGAATTTGACTGCGCAAACAGATGATGAAAAAGCTGCAAAACAAGCAGTTGTGCAATTTTTTGAAGGATTCCACAACAAAGATTCTTTGCTTATGCAGCAAGTTGTTCACAAGGATCTCATTCTTCAAACTATTGTAAAAACACGACAAGGAAAAACCGTACTCAAGAATCAAAATTCGGCCAATTTCATCAAAGCACTCGTGAGCAGAGCAGATAGTCCCGTATGGAATGAAAAAATACTTTCCTACAATGTACAAGTAGATGGTAATATGGCCAATGTTTGGACACCCTACGAATTTTGGCTCGATGGTAAATTTTTACACTGCGGTGTGAATTCATTTCAGCTTTTCAAAGACGACGGACAGTGGAAAATTATTTATTTGATTGATACACGTCGTAAAAAAGGCTGTCAGCAATAAAAAAAGAAATTACAGTTTCAACCAACTACGAAAACTGTTGTTACAGTTCAATTTCTAGTTCGGAATTTAAGTTTGCGGCAATTGTTTTTTTGAATTGATCTAAATCATACGGTTTTAAAATAATATCATTCATGCCACATTCAAAGATTTGATTTTTTTGTTCTTCGATATCTACAGCAGTTAATGCAATTATTGGAATAGTAGTGTTAAATTGTCTGATATGTTTGGTTGCTTCAATACCATTTTTCACAGGCATGTTTATGTCCATCAATATTAAATCGAATGTAGATTGTCTCACTGCGTCTATTGCTTTTTCCCCATTTTCGGCAATAGCGCACACAACACCTTCATTCTCCAAAATAC
>JBCCLS010000129.1:0-7869 GCA_039026835.1 Bacteroidota bacterium
AAGATAATATCATCATTATCATTCCGTATTTAATTATTGGATACTTAGTGGGTTGGGGTAACTTTTTTATAGTACAATGTATCATTCTATTTTTCTTCGGAATTATAGCATTTTGGTTCTTTTATGTGCAACATCAGCATGAGTTCTCGTATAAGAAATGGAAAAAAGATTGGGACTTTTTATTATCTGCTATCAAAGGAAGCACCTATTTAAAATTACCGAGAATTATGGAATGGTTTACAGGAAACATAGGTATTCATCACATTCACCATTTAAACAGCCGAATTCCAAATTACAACCTAAGAAGATGTATTAGAGAAAATAAAATCTTATCAAAATACGTAACTACCTTGTCGTTCAAAGACGGTTTAAAAATGATGTTTTTAAAACTATGGGACGAAGAGCAACAACGCATGATTACGTTCAGAGAATTTTATAGATTAGAAAAAATACGAGTTGCCAATTAAAAAACTTGCAACACTTACAAAAAGTCTACATTTCGTAGACTTTTTTTTATTTCTATAACAATCTACTGAGATTTTATGAGGATTTGCTAAAAACTAAAACGCATTCCAAAAAACCAAACAATTAGTCCGTACATTGTTTCTTCTTAAATTTTAAAATACCTAATTTCGCAACATTCAGCATTTTAAAAAATATATAACAACACACAACAATGTCATTATTATCTGAAAGAGTTTTAAACATGTCTACTTCTGCTACATTGGCTATGGCAGCAAAGGCAAGAGAATTGAGAAATGAAGGAAAAAACATCATCGGTCTAAGTTTAGGCGAGCCTGACTTTAATACGCCAGAATTTGTAAAACAAGCAGCTATCCAAGCAATCAATGATAACTATAATAGTTATACACCTGTAGATGGATATGCAGACTTAAAAGATGCTATTATTCATAAATTTCAACGCGATAATAAGTTAACCTATACAGCAAGTCAAATTGTAGTTTCCACAGGTGCTAAACAATCTTTAGCAAACGTGGCGATGGTATTATTAAATGATGGTGACGAAGTAATTCTTCCAACGCCGTTTTGGGTAAGCTACAGCGACATTGTAAAATTGGCAGAAGGTGTTCCAGTACAAATAGCAACCGCTATTGAGACAGATTTTAAAATGACTCCTGAACAATTAGAAGCAGCCATTACGCCAAAAACAAAGATGATTTGGTTTAGCTCACCATGCAATCCGAGTGGTTCTGTATACAGTGAAGATGAATTAAGAGCCTTGGCAGCTGTCATAGAAAAATACCCTGATATTTATGTAGTTTCTGATGAAATTTACGAACATATCAATTTTACCAGTGAACACTTTAGTATTGCTAGAATTCCATCTATGTACGACCGTACTATTACTGTAAATGGTGTATCCAAAGCATTTGCCATGACAGGTTGGCGAATTGGTTACATTGGGGCGCCAGAAAAAATTGCCAGAGCCTGCAACAAAATTCAGGGGCAAGTAACTAGTGGTGCTAATTGTATTGCACAGCGTGCTACCATTGCCGCATTGCATGCTTCCAAAGACAAAATTCAATATATGATGGATGAGTTTTTGAAGCGTAGAGACATTGTTTTGGAATTGCTTGGAGACATTGAAGGATTTAATGTAAATGTTCCTGAAGGCGCGTTTTACGTATTTCCTGATATTTCCTCCTTCTTTGGAAAAACATTGCGCGGAAAAACTATCAATAATGCCACAGACTTTTCAATGTATTTATTGGATGAAGCATTGGTTGCTACTGTAACGGGAGATGCATTTGGAAATCCAAATTGCATTCGTATCTCGTATGCAGCTTCCGAAGAAGAATTACGCAGAGCGATTCAGCAAATAAAAGAAGCGTTATTGTAAAGTCTGAGACTACAATAACGAATAAATATTGCGATTTCAAACTTGCAATAATAAAAAGCCAAAAGATGTGTTCTAAGCACATCTTTTGGCTTTTAAGAGATTAACTAAATTATATTAAGTATTAAGAGTGAAATTGTTAAGATAGCACCACTTAGCATGATAATGGTGTTTGGAAACTTTCGCTCGTATCGCCAGAAAAACTCTTTAATTCCAAAAAATAAAAATGTATTAAAGGCGTAAAAAATAACAATACAATACGAAAGGTCAATGCCAAAGAGTGTTTGTGCCGGTGTAGGATCTGAAGTTAGATCCGAATTCACAAAGATTGTAATCACAGTGCTTGTTAGTAAAATAACAGTCACTAACCAGCAGAACTCTAAAAAATTAAACTTCTTTAACATTGTTTCTCGTCTTTTGTTTCACTGATGTAAATATCTATAAAACCTGAAAAGTGCAAAAGGGGTTTTTTCCCCTTTTTTACTGTAAGACACTGTGAAAGAATCGTATACTACTACTAGTTAGTGACTGTTTATTAAGTTATTAGCTGTGATTTACAGGTAAGCTATTAAATAAGCAACTACGAAAACAGATACTTTGAGAACGGTTCCAGCAACAGGCATAAATCTATGTTGATTCACGCGAACGCGTTGCTTTAAACGGAATAAAGAATTTGATTCAGTATTGCTAAAATTTTCTTTGATTTCCTCCTTGTAACGAGAAGTTAACATACCTCTGTGTACTAAGTTTGTTGTTGACCCAATGGGTTCAGGAACTAAAATTGTGTGTGTGTGATTTGTTGTTGTCATGATGATTGTTTTTTGATTGATTTACACAAGTATGACGTATCAACAAAAATTTTGTTACACGAAAAAGCAAAAAAAATTTAAAAAGCTAATTTTTAAGTCGCTGTAAACTAACGATTTCTCCAGAAAATAGGCGTCAATAGGATCAATACGGTAAATAATTCCAATCGTCCTAAAAGCATTAAAAAGGCACACCACCACTTTCCTACAGATGGTATAGAATTGTAATTTGCAAGTGGATTTAAATCACCCAATGCGGGTCCTACGTTTCCTAAGGAAGAGGCTGCACCACCAATAGCCGATTCAAAACTTAATCCTACAAAACCTAATACCAATGCACCAATAATAAACAACAACATATACAAAATAAAGAATCCTAAAATGTTGTATACAATATGTTCTGAAACCGCTTTGTTGTTGTAACGCACAGGAATGATCGCACGTGGGTGTAAGGTTCTTTTAAATTCTAACAATCCATTTTTGATGGTTAATAAATGGCGTACTACTTTGACACCGCCGGAAGTGGAACCGGCAGAACCGCCGAGAAACATCAATCCGAAAAAGAAAATAGTTAAAAATGTCGTCCACGAAGTAAAATCAGCTGTGACAAATCCAGTAGTAGTAATGACGGCGACGACTGAAAACAAGGAATGCCGCAGACTACTTTCAAATTCACCTAAAACCATCGGATGATAGTCAGAAGGTTCTACATTTGCCTGCGTGTACACAATAAATGTTGCAATGGCCGTAAACACGAGAATAAACATACCGTAAACACGAAATTCTTCATCACGGAATATTTTCTGGACTTTTCCTTTGAAGGCAAAATAGCTCAATACAAAGTTCATTCCCGCCAAAAACATAAACAAAATGATGATATATTGAATCATTGGATTATCGTTCCAATGCGCAATACTGGCATCTTTGGTAGAAAATCCTCCTGTTGACAAGGTACACAATGCATGATTGATAGCATCAAAAAAGGACATGCCCGCAACTTTTAATAAAATGGTTTCTGCAGCTGTATATCCTACATAAATAAGCCACAAACGTTTGGCTGTATCCGTAATTCTTGGGTGTAATTTATCTGCACTCGGCCCAGGAGCTTCCGCAGCAAACAACTGCATTCCTCCTATTCCCAGTAAGGGTAAAATTGCAATGGCCAACACGATGATTCCCATGCCGCCAATCCAATGTGTTAAGCTTCGCCAGAACAAAATTCCTTCAGGCAACCCTTCAATCTGTTCCAAAATAGTGGCACCTGTAGTGGTGTAGCCTGACATTGTTTCAAAGAACGCGTTGGTAAATTCTGGAATGGCTTTGGTAAACAAATACGGAAATGTTCCCGATAAGGACATAAAAATCCAACCGAATGTTACGACAATATATCCTTCCCGCTTCTTAATTTCTTTCTTGTGATCGCGTGTGGTGAGCATAAAAAGCGCACCCGCAATAATGGTTACTAATCCCGCTAAAAATAATTTGGAAGTAATGCCATCTTCATATAAAAAACTCACTAAAGTTGCTAGTAGCATAAATCCGCCGTTGCAAATCAACAGCAGTCCCATTAAGTGAAATATGATTTTATAATTGACCTTCATTATCCTTGATTAGAGAAACATGCGTTCTACCTTGCTGATGGATTGAGGCAAACTACAGACGACGACTCTGTCACCTGACTTGATATGAAAATCGCCTAGTGCAATAAGTCCTTCACCTTCTCGAATTACACCTCCAATAATGGCGGAACGCGGGAAATCTAAGTCTTTTACTTTTTTGTTGCATACCAACGAAGTAGATTTTACAACAAATTCTAACAACTCAGCAGTCATGTTATTCACACGCGTCATATCAACTACATCACCTTTACGAATGTGACGGAATATATTGTTGGCTGCTAATAACTTTTTATTGATTAGTGTATCAATTCCGATGGATTGCGACAACTGAAAATAGTCCATATTTTCAACTAGTGCGATGGTTTTTCGGATATTTTTTGACTTGGCAACTAAGCACGACATGATGTTGGTTTCCGAGTTTCCTGTCACTGCAATAAAGGCATCCATATCATACACGCCTTCTTCTTCAAGCAGTTCTACATTACGCCCATCACCTTGAATTACCAATGCATTTGGCAAGTCGTCAGCCAGTTCAAAAGCTTTGTCTTTATCTTTTTCGATTAATTTTACTTTGAAACGATTCTTACAGAGATCCTTCGCGGTTTTGTAAGCAATGTTGCTTCCACCGAGAATCATGACATTTTTTAGGTCTTCGCGCTGTTTTCCAATTAATTTGTAGAGCTCTTCCACACCTTCTTTTGAGGTAATGAAATATACTTGATCACCTTCTTTAAATAAAGTATCGCCGCGTGGAACCAACGTATATTGTGTTCCAAATCGTTGAATGGCAATCGGTACGAAATGTAATTCTGGAAAAATATTGGCAGCTTCTTTTACACTTTTCCCCACAAAAGGCGCTGTACGTTGAAGAATGGTTCCCACCATGGTCAATGCACCATCTTCAAACTCATAACTATCGTTAAAAGCAGATTGATCTAACAATAATTTAATCTCGTCAGCAGCTAATTTTTCAGGGGAAATCAACTCATCAATCCCTAAGTCTTTGAATCGAAGTTCTTCCTGATTATCAATAAATTCCGTGTTTGAAATACGTGCAATAGTTCGTTTACAACCCAGTTGTTTTGCAAGTACACAAATAGTAATATTGGTAGTTTCGGAAGAAGTAACAGTAATTACCAAATCTGCCGTGGCAACTCTCGCCTCTTTAAGTACATTAATTGACGTGGAATCTCCACGAACAACACGAATGTCTAAATGGGCATCAGCATAATCTAAGTTTTCCTTATTGCAATCTATCAAAGTGATATCTTGAGATTCGTAAGAAAGTAGTTTTGCCAAATGATATCCTACTTCACCAGCTCCCGCAATTATAATTTTCATCGAATAATCTTATTGAAAAAGTATACAAATATAAAAGAAAAAAGCAATCATTTGCTAATACTTAACAGCATTGGATACAGATTTAACTTTACATACTACACAAGCCAGCGCCCAAAACGGGAGAACACCCATAAATTACAAACATTACACTACTACTTTAGTACACATTAATTGCATAATTAAATTCATGTAATAGTATTGAAATGTTCTGAATAAACACCCAATATTATTCATTACAAACACACAACTTAGCTATTCATATAGTTGTGTTTTTTGGCTAGAATCTTAGACATTTTCTTTACGAATCTTATAAGCCTTTTAAGTCTAATTTAGCTATATTTGCCAAAATTTCCTATATGTCGAAGAATGTAACACCATACAAAGAGTCAAATCGTGGCAAGAAAGAGCAGGTTACGGAAATGTTTGATACTATTTCAGAGAATTACGACGGACTGAATCGCGTCATTTCTTTTGGAATTGATATAAAGTGGCGCAAAAGAGTAGTTCGCATGGTTGGCGACACCAATCCAACTACAATTTTAGATATTGCCACAGGAACGGCTGATTTAGCCATCAATTTGGCAGAAACCAGTGCCGAACGAATTGTTGGATTGGATATTTCTCCAGGTATGTTGGAAGTAGGAAAACAAAAGATTAAGAAAAAAGCTTTACACGAAAAGATAGAAATGATTTTGGGCGATGGTGAAAAGTTGCCTTTTGAAGACAATTCATTTGATGCAATTACAGTAGCGTTTGGTGTGCGAAATTTTGAAAACTTAGAACAAGGATTGCAGGAAATCTTTCGCGTGTTGAAACCAAAAGGAATTTTTGTCGTGTTGGAAACTGCTGTTCCAACCAAAACACCATTTAAGCAATTTTATAAATTCTACACAAAATACATATTGCCATTGATTGGAAAACTGTTTTCAAAAGACAATTCTGCGTACGGATACTTGTCTGAATCTGCTGCAGCTTTTCCTTATGGAGAAAAATTCAACAATATTTTACGAAAAATTGGGTTTATAGATGTGAACGATAAACCACAAACGTTTGGTGTAGCGAGTATTTACACCGCAACAAAATAGATTTTATGAAGAAAATTTTGTGCATCATTTGTTGTATGTTTGCGCTGCAATCTGCGCACTCTCAATTATTTAGCAAAAAGAAGGTTCGAAACGATGCCACTGGTGGCGACGGTCAGATTGATAATAATACGCTTTCTTGGGGTTATTTTTTAGGATTTAATAGTTACGATTTTAAATTTACCTACAACCGCAGTGCTGATGCTATTCAGCTAAAACCTCAACTTGGTTTTAATGTAGGATTGGTTGGTGATGTAAAATTGAACAATTATATGAATCTGCGTTTGGAACCGGGAATTTTCTTTACTACACGTAATATTGAATACCCAACAAGTTATGGTTTAACAGAACCAGCAGATCGATTGCGCGAAATAAAATCGAGTTATGTGCATATTCCGTTATTGTTAAAAATTGGAACCAAACGTATCAACAACTTTAAACCGTTTATTGTGGGTGGATTTTCTACGTCGATCAACTTATCGAGCAACGAAAAAAATCCTGATGATAACAGTAGCAATCAGTTTCGTATGAAGCAACGCACGTTTTACTACGAATTGGGTTTTGGAGTTGATTTCTATTTATACTACTTTAAATTTACACCTTCTATTCGCGGTGTTTTTGCGCTGAATGATGAATTGGTGCGTGACAACGATCCTAACAGTCCGTGGACAAGCAATATTCAGAAAATGCAAACACGTGGAATTTTTATCAATTTTACGTTTCAATAGTCTTATGAGTTACGATTTTTGATTGACGATTTTTGATTTATTCACTAACGTCAAGCCGATTTCATAATAAAAGCAGGGCATTTTAAAAATATTGGAAATAGTTCGTTTTTATTTTTCTTGCCACTAATACACGAATTTTTTTTGTTTTACTTAAACCGTCACTTCGATTTCTATGACAAAAGCAAGTGATTTTTGTAAAAAGTTTGATTCGTCATTACGAGCGATAGCGCGGTAATCTGTCCAAATCAAAGCAGAATTAGTCTTCGAAAGAAACAGATTGCCACAAGTTTTTTCAAAACTTTCGCAATGACGTATTAAGCAAAACCGTCACTTCGAGTGGTTTTGAGGCACGAAAAATTGTATCGAGAAGTACTTGGAAGTTTATTCAAAAATATAGTAATACCAAATAAACTTTAATATGCGTTAAATAATTTG
>JBCCLS010000130.1:0-7864 GCA_039026835.1 Bacteroidota bacterium
CCAAAAAATCCAAGTCATGAACTATCAGGAATTCTATCGAAAAAGTATTGAGCAACCTGAAGGTTTTTGGAGGTGTATGCCACGCTAAATTTTCGGCTTGTTCTTGCCAAAAAACTTCAGGTTGCTCAATACTTTTTCGATAGAATTCCTGATAGTTCATGACTTGGATTTTTTGGGATTAAACAGTCCAAACCAATTTGGATTGAGCACTTTAAGTTTTATCAAAACCCAAATAATGACTACAAAACAAATGCCCATTACTAAAGAATTCATAGTACTTACAGCTGCTTCGTTTTCAAATTTAAATCGAAGGTATAACGTCAAAACGGCGTAGATTGTAATGATAATGTCTGACGCTAATGGGTTGATACGTATTTTCATGTCTTCAAAATTTTAATTAAATATGGTTAGTTTGCACACAAAACCAAAATTTAATAAGACTTAGAAGACTGTTTCTAAGTAACTAATTCCAGAATCTCTGAAACTATTTTTTTTACTGAAAAAGGTTTTGTTAAATATTTATCTGCTCCAAGTTGTAATCCTTTTTCAATGTCTGAAGCTTTATTTTTAGCAGTTAAAAACACCACTTTTGTGTGTTGCAAACTGTCGTTTTCCCTGATTTTTGTCAACGTTTGATATCCATCTACATTTGGCATCATGATGTCTAGTAACACTACATTTGGAATTTGGTGTTGTAAAATTTCTAAGGCTTCGCTTCCATCTCTTGCAATAAACACCTCAAATTGTTGCTTTTTAAAAGCATATTCCAACGACATTACTATGTTGGGTTCATCGTCGACAATTAGTATTTTTTTCATTATTTTAAACCTGCTAACAATTTAAGTAAAAGGTAGCGTAAAAACAAGTGTTGCGCCACTTTTTCTTCCTTTTTTCGCCCATATTTTTCCACCGTGTTTTTCGATGATTTGTTTTGAAATAGCAAGTCCCAATCCACTGCCTTGTGGTTTGATAGTGTTTTGATGTTGGGACTGGTAAAATTTATCAAAAATATAGTCGTGATCTTCCACTGGAATTCCCTTTCCATTGTCGATAACCATGATTTCAATTTCACCATTGCCAAGTTTAAAATCTACCATAACTTCTCCATCTTTTGGAGGACAAAATTTGATGGCATTTGACAATAAATTGGTCAGCACTTGCAAAATACGATCTTCATCATACTTGGCTATGAGCGTTTTGGTTGTTTTGTTGTTAATAGTAATGTCTTTTTTGGCTGCAATGTGTTGAATACTTCTCACTGCTTTTTCAATCGTTTTTTGCAGATCGTTGGTTTGTAAATCCAAGTGCAAACGTCCTGTTTCAAGTTTTTCAAAATCCAGAATATTATTGATAAGTCGCGCCAAGCGATCCGAATCTTGAAGAATATTTTTAAGAAACTGCTGTTTCATCTCTTTTGGCATATCATCGTCATCATCCATTAACAATTCGGTTGCTGCTCGAATTCCTGTAATTGGTGTTTTTAATTCATGCGCAACAGTGTCTAAAAATTCATCTTTTTGTTTGTCTTTGGTGATGAGTTCTTCATTGGCAGTTTTGAGTTTGGAGGAAAGTTGTGAGAGTTCTTCCGACTTTTCGCGGAGCACTTTGTTATTGACAATGGTTTCTTTGGATTCTTCTAAAATTTTCAACACTTCCACCAAACTGATTTGTTCTTCCTTCACTACACTGGCAATAAGAATCTTCGCGGAAGCGCCACCAATACTTCCCGTAAGGAGTTTTTCTGAAAAATTGATCAATCGCGCATCGGCGAGTTGTGTATCAGGTGATAGATTGTATTTTGTAAAAAAGATTTTTAAGGCACGCGTTGCACGTTGTTCTCCCAAAAAGCGAACCAATACACTTTTGATGTCTGCCACATAGGCTTCTCCTTTCCACACCAAGGCACTGTCTTGCAGCGTGGAAAAACTGCGACTGTCCACAAACATTTCTGCATAATTTCGCTCGCGGTAATTTCCTTTGGTGATTAATGAAAATATGAGATAACACAGCACATTAAAACTCATACTCCAAAAGAAAGCGTGTGCTGGCGGACTCAAAAAGTCAATTCCAAAAAGTGCATACGGTTTTAACCATGAAATTCCTGCAAATCCATATTGTGTAAAATCATCTGTTCCAATATAAGCTTGTAGTATGAATGGTAAAATAAGTGTGTATACGGTAATTAATGTTCCGACAATGATTCCAATAATGGCTGCTTTTGAAGCACCTCGATTCCAAAACAATCCAATGAAAAAAGAAGGAGCTAATTGTGAAATGATGACAAACGAAATCAATCCGATAGAATACAGCGATAGTTCTTTAGAAAACGAAACGTAGAAAAAATACGCGCCTATGATGATTAGGAAAATAGAGATTCTACGAATATTTTTGATATATTTTGAATTTCGCTCTGTTTGATTTTTGATGAAATTATCTAAGAATCCATACGGAATGATCAGGTTGTTGCTGACCATGGTAGATAATGCCAATGTTGATACAATCACCATGGAAATGACAGCGGAAAATCCTCCTAAAAAGACCAAGGTTGCTAGGAATGAATTGCCATTTTCTAGCGGAAGTAGCAAGGTATAATATTCTGCATTTTGTGTATCACCAAAGGTTAGTTTTCCTGCCCAAGCAATAAAAATTACAAAGAAATTAAATAGCAATAAGTACAACGGAAATAACCAAATTGCTTTTTTTAAATGTTTTTCGCGCGTATTTTCTAATACAGAAACTTGAAATTGTCGTGGTAATAAAAAGATCGCGATGAATGCGAGTGCAATCATGAAAAACCAATCAAATCCGTTTTCAACACTTCCCAATGTGACAAGTTGTTCAAAATTTTCCATACTGCTAGCCATTTGTGCGTAAATATCTGACGTTCCATCAAACAGATAGAAGGTAATGTACACACCAATGATCAAGAAAAATACCAATTTTATAATTGATTCAAACGCTACGGAGGCAATGATTCCTTTGTGTTTTTCGGAAGCATCTGTATTTTGTGTTCCAAAGAATGTTGCAAAAATGGCTAAGAGCAATGCCACATAAAATGTAGAGTCATCAAACATGGTTGTGGAGACATAACTAGTTTCATCTGCCATAATCTCAAAGGTTTCCGAAACCGCTTTAAGCTGTAATGAAATGTATGGCAAGGTTCCCATTAAACATACAATGGTAACCAACGCACTTAAAAATCGGTTGTTTCCATAGCGAAGCGAAATGAAATCGGCGATGGAAGATATTTTGTGTTGCTTGGAGATTCGAATGATTTTCCGCAGTACAATAATCCACAATGGTGCCGCAATAACAGGTCCAAGATAGATTGGCAAAAAATTGATTCCAGAATTTGCGGCAATTCCAATACTTCCGTAATACGTCCATGCCGAACAATACACTGCTAGTGAAAAAGTATAGACATACGGATTGTTGACCCACTTACTTTGTCGTTTCTTTTCTACCAAAAACGCCACATAAAAAAGTACGGCCAAGTATCCGATAATGATAAAAAAAAGCGCGTAGTTATTCATAATACCGTTTTAAGACAATATACGAGATGATGATAGAAAGCAACCAAACCGAGAAAATAGAAAAGTAAAACGCGGGAATTCCCAAAAACGCCATTTCTACATTAAATGTTAACACAAAAGGCACATTGAATATTAAAAATAACGCGATAGCAAGGACTATTAATTTTTGTTCGTGTCGCTTTTTCACTTGAGGTGTTGGTTAGGTGTTGAATCTAAAGTATGTATTAGAATTTTAAAAATAAGAAAAAATCAACACTACCAAAACGCAGCGTTGATTTTTAGAAACTAACGTAATTTAATTACACAGAATGTTAATGAGCTGCTGCTTCACCTGCACCAGAAGGAATTCTGATATTTTCTACCATTTCCTGTACATCTTGTGGTGGTGCAGGCGTCATTCTAGAAACGACTACAGATACGACAACATTTACAATCATGGCAATAGTTCCGAAACCTTCTGGCGAAGTTCCAAACCACCATTCACTTTTTGGCAATGGTTCCATCACACCAATTAATCCAGTTTTATACACAATCATGTAAATCAGCATGAGTGTGATTCCTACGATCATTCCTGCGACTGCGCCTTGCTTGTTCATTCGTTTGTCAAAGATTCCCAAAATAATTGCTGGGAAGAATGACGCGGCGGCAAGCCCGAATGCCAAGGCGACGACGGCGGCGACAAATCCTGGTGGATAAATTCCAAAGAGTCCTGCAATGACTACTGCAAAAACAATTGAGATTCGTGCCCACTTTAATTCACCTTTATCTGTAATATTTGGATTGATTTGTTTCTTGATTAAATCGTGTGAGATAGAAGTTGAGATTACTAATAATAATCCTGCCGCAGTTGACAATGCTGCTGCCAATCCTCCTGCTGCAACTAGTGCAATGACCCAGTTTGGTAAATTCGCAATTTCTGGATTTGCCAATACCATGATGTCTCTATCTACATACAATTCGTTTTCTGCTTCACTTGCATTGGAAACCAAACGCTCTCCATTTGTTCCTCTTTCGTTGGTGTATTTTGGCTTTTTCCCTGCTAATGCTGCTCCTGCAACATATTGAATTTTCCCATCTCCATTTTTATCTGCCCAAGCGATCAATCCAGTGTCTTCCCAGTTTTTAAACCATTGTGGAATTTCAGAGTATTGTTTTTCACTTACTGTTTCAATCAAGTTTGTTCTTGAGAATACAGCGATTGCAGGTGCTGTTGTGTATAAAATAGCGATGAATAATAATGCTAATCCTGCAGATTTACGCGCGTCTTTTACTTTTGGCACAGTAAAGAAACGTACGATTACGTGTGGTAATCCAGCCGTTCCTACCATTAATGCCAAAGTAATGGCAAATACATCCCAAGTAGATTTGGTTCCGCTGGTATATTCGTTGAATCCGAGTTTGGTGTGTAATTGATCTAAGTGATCTAGTAATGGAATTCCGTCTGCTATTTCTCCTCCCATTCCAATTTGCGGAATGATGTTTCCTGTCATTTGCATGGAGATAAAGAATGCGGGTACCATGAAGGCGAAGATCAATACACAGTATTGTGCTACTTGTGTATACGTGATTCCTTTCATTCCTCCCAAGAAGGCAAAAGTTAATACGACTGCCATTCCGATGACTACGCCGAGATTGATATCTACTTGTAAGAATTGAGAAAATACAATTCCCACACCACGCATTTGTCCTGCCACATAGGTAAACGATACAATTAATGCGCAAATAACCGCCACCGTTCTAGCCGTATTTGAGTAGTATCGATCTCCAATAAAATCAGGAACGGTAAATTTTCCAAATTTTCGTAAGTACGGCGCTAATAGTAAGGCTAGCAGCACATAACCGCCAGTCCATCCCATTAGGAAAACAGAACCGTCATATCCCATAAAAGAGATCAATCCTGCCATAGAGATGAATGACGCTGCACTCATCCAGTCGGCAGCTGTTGCCATACCGTTTGCCAATGGAGAAACGCCTCCACCAGCTACATAAAAGTCTTTTGTTGAGCCAGCTCTGGCCCAAATTGCTATTCCAAAATATAGGGCAAACGTTATCCCTACTAATATCCAAGTCCACGTTTGTACACTCATAATTTTTTATTTTTTAGAATACTATTTCAAGTTTGGAATTGCTCAGATAAAACAAAGCTATTTTTTTGATCATGTGAAAAAGAGCAAATTTTAGCGAGTGATTTCAATCTAGAAATAGTATAGGTTAGGGTTACTCGTCGAAACCGTATTTTTTGTCTAATTTGTTCATTAATCGCACGTATACGAAGATGAGAATTACGAATACGTAGATAGATCCTTGTTGTGCAAACCAGAAACCTAGTTTGAATCCACCGAGTCGAATCTCGTTTAGTGCTTCTCTAAATATAATCCCACAACCGTAGGATACTACGAACCATATTGTCAGTAAGATGAGAAGGTATTTTAGATTTTCTTTCCAGTACGCTTTTGCGCGTTGTTGTTTATCGGTCATAGTTTGTACATTTTTATAGGTAAATCATGGCTTGAAGTGTGAGTGTTCCCACAGCATCCGCATCGCCATATTTTGTGTTGAAATATTCAAGACTTAGTTTTGAATGGTGTCCGCTCAAATAGGTATTGATTCCAATTCCAAAGGATGTGGCATTATCATCAATAGCATCTACTTGTCTTGAGTCAAATTGCACATACGGCTGAAATTTTGTTGCTTTTTCAGTGGCAAACATATAGCCTACGTGTCCGTGAAGTAGAGAACCTGTTTCGTATGTTCTTCCTAGTGTAAAGTTTTCTCCATAATCGCTAAATTGTGCGAGTGCATACGCTGTAATCGCTGCGCCTTTTCCACCAATTGGTGCATCGTAAAAAGCATCAACCGCAAAGATGGATACATCTTCTCCTGATAATTGTCCGGCAGTATCTGCAATTACGGATCCTTTTGGATGGAAGAAGAATCCTGCTCCCACATTAAAAACTTTTTTGCCTCCTAAATAACTTCCCACTTTGTAGGGTAAAAAGTTAGATTCTTGATCTAAAAAATTGAAGTCAAAGTATCCTGCATACGTGCGTCCTGCATCTTTTGAACCGAGCAAACGTCTTCCTGCATATACTGCTGCGCCACCAGGTGTAGGAGTGACACTTTCTTGCAAGTTGTTTGTTACTGCATCGTTGATAGACACACGGTATTGGAGTTTTCCAAATTTTCCTTTGAGATATACTCCCATGTGACGTGCAAATTGATCGGAAAGTCCAATGGTTGCCCATGCCTGACGTTGATTGTCGAGCGTCATCATGTTTAAAGTACTTTGGTTGTTTGCTCTCGAAATACCATTCCAATAGTGGAGTCCGCCACCAATGGCATGATCACTGGTAAGCGTAAATTGTCCCCAAACATCATGGAAGAAGAGTTGCGAGCTGTCGCCTTTTCCCGTGGGTGATAAGTTGTCTCCGTTTAAACTGTTGAGTCCAAAGTGTGTGAGAATTAGGAATCGTTTGTTGATTTGTGCGTACATAAGTACACGTGCTCTACGTAGACTAAAATTTAGATCGCTTTGTTCGTTGCCGTTGGCATCTAGCGGCCGGTCTGAATTGTGTTGTGCCCAAATTTGTGCCCATGAGATGATTCGGAAATATTTTGAACCATCTTCATTGAGTTTTACTTTCATTCCACCAGTGTAATCTGGCGCACCTTGAGCGTTTGCATATTGGGAGGAAATCAAAAATAATCCTACCAATAAAAGGGTTAGTTTTCTCATTGTTGTTAAAAGGTTAGTTTTGTGTTACATTGGTTTTGTGTGCAGCACTAAACTCTAAAAAACAGTGAGATAAATAAAAATTACTATATTTTTTTGCTAATTTATTATACTAATCCTTGAATCGCTCCCATTTTATGAGCATAAACTTATCACCCAGCTCTGTTACAATAACTCCCGCACCTTTTATATTTTCTGCATTTTGAAAGTACGTTCCCAGTTCGTCTACACTTAAAATTTTGTAAGTAGGATGATAACTAGAGTTATACGGACGTTTGATGTTGTATTTCTTCACCCAATTCATGATACTGACATGCGATATTCCTAAAATACGTTCAATCTCACGATAGGTCAATCCTTCTAAATACAATTGAAGCGATTTGTTTACATAATAATCGTCAATCTTCTTCCCTATTTTGTTGACTGAGAAAAAATAGCCACATTTTTTACATTTGTATCGTTGTCTTTTGTTGACAATTCCACTCTTAATATATTGATCAGAACCACAGTTCGGACATAAGTCTATTTGCATATATAGTAATTTAGCATAAATATATCAATTTAGCAATAAATTAAAAAATGTTTATCCTATTTTTAC
>JBCCLS010000131.1:0-7829 GCA_039026835.1 Bacteroidota bacterium
ATTACTTTTTCATTTAAAATTTTGAGTTTTACATTTTATATTTATTTCGTTTGATGTTAAATGTTGAATGTTGAATGTTGAATTGTGAATTGGCTTTGAAACATAAACTCCCAAACTTATAAACTTTTCAACTTCATACTTGTGAATTCGTTTGTTTGTTGATTTGTTTATCTGTTCTTTGAAACTTATCTACACTATTGCCTAATTCCTAATCACTAATGCCTGACGAAAACTTCTCAATTCTCACTACTAATAGCTCAATACTAATAAAAACTACTTTTTCGTTTGATGTTAAATGCTGAATTTTAAATTGTGAATTGTGAATTGTTCTTTGAAACGTAAACTCCTAAAAATATACACTTTTCAACTTCTTATTTGTGAACTCGTTTGTTTGTTGATTTGTTGATTCGTTCTTTGAAACTTATCTACATAATACCTAATGCCTATTCCCTAATACCCAGTGAAAACTTCTCAATACTTATGCTTCCGAAGTTCGCTTCTGCGCATGGGCATGGAATCAATTTTATCAAAAAGTGCTTGTTGTGAGAGAATGTTAGTTTGACGTAATTTTACACCGCCATCCAAACCAATGAGAATGACTTCAAAATCATGCTTGTCTTTGAGTACATTGGCTAAATCTCCATGTACTTTTCCAACATCGTTTTGTGTGTTTTTGAAATCCAGAAAAGTGTAGTTGTCTCCTGTAATGTGATATACAACAAGTTTACGCGCTCGCATTTCGTTAGAAACCGCATTAAACTCTTTTAGCTGTTTTTGAACCATTGACGATTCTGATTTGTCAGCTTTTATAATCAATATTCGATGTTTCCATTCGTGTTGTGCTAAGTCTTGCGCTTTCATTGTTATGCTGCTTAAGAAACCCATTAACAAGAGTACACTATTTAAAAAATACCTTTTATATTTCATTACTTTTATAATTTACAAAACACATGCATTTTTGTTTCTTTTGATTCCTACCTAAAGATATTAAACACAGTAACGAAAAACAACCAAAGGTACATTTTCACAAGTACAATACATTTTTCACAAAAAAACTGCCTGAGAAAGTAGTTCTGCAGACAGCTTTTTATATACATTACAACGAATTGTTTATCGCCTTATAAATTTTTTAGTGACAACTTCATCGCCATCATTTACTTGCAATACATACATTCCTGCTGACAGGTTGCTTACATTGATGGTTTTGTTACCTAGCGTTCCTGCTTTGACTTGCTGTCCTACTAGCGAATAAATTTGGTATTCGGCAGTAGCTTCTGCATAAATTTTCACTTCTAGTTGATTCGCTACTGGATTTGGATAAATTGTAAATTCTTCCGCCATTTTTGATTGAGAATCATCTGTAAAAGCAAATAGTTCTGTTGGTGTTGCCGCCATTCTTGCAGAAGGGTTTATAATTCCTGTAATGGTTACCTGATCAATATATACTTGGTCTGCATTGGCAGAAGCATCACACTGGAATCTGAATTTTGCATTGTTTACAAAGTTATAGTTTGATTTGTTTAACGTAACGGTTGCGTTGTAAAAACGTCCGTTTACAAAATCAGTTCCGCTAGCATACGCACGAACTGTTTGCCAACTCGATCCACTGTTGTATCGTACCCAGAAATCTTCACCGTTTTCCATGCTGTTTGCATAAAAATAGAAGTCAATTTCAACTTCATCGTATGGCGTTACATCAATATTATTTAGAGTCATTGAAGAAGCTGTACCTGAATTATCTCGAAGACGAATAGAATAGTTTCCTTCATACGAGAAGCTTCCAGAGTAACGATAACAATCGCCACCGCCATCAACCCAACCATCTAAGCCAGATTCAAAATACCCTTCATTCAACACCGTTGTACTTCCTGAAGTTCCGCCGCCAGCGTTTCCTCCTCCATTTACAGTATGCGAACCTAAGTTTGAACTGGTATCTGTCGAAAATTCATCCCATTCAGCTTCTGTATAACTCGTGTTTGGACTGGTAATACTTGCTTTTCTTCGAAGGGTTACATTTTGTGCAAAATTGCCACTTCCTCCGTTAAAATCACCAATAATATCAATTAATACGTTGTTTTTAAATAAACCTACAGGATCATTTCCATTAAAAGTCACAATACCACTTCCTGTGGTAATATCTGCTTGATTTCTAATCGTAGAATTTGCTGAACTATTGGCGATGACATACACATCACCATTGCTTAATGTACCTGACAGACTGTATGGTGAAGACCAACTTCCGCCTCCATTGGTTTGCTTTTTTATAGAATAGCTAGCTAAGTTTATGCTGTTTCCTGTAAAGTTGGCGATTTCCAAAGCTTTGTTATTGGACGAACCTTCAATGTATTCTGAGAAAAATAGTTCGCTAGTGCTTCCCCCACCAGGATTTCCTCCACCTGGATTTCCATCGCCTGGGTTGCCTCCGCCACCAGTTCCAAATTTATCTTCTGCCTGTGGTCCTCCCCAAATTTGCGTGGCAAATGCAGGATTGTCAATAAATGGATTTCTGTTACCTTGAATGCCTGCCAACACATTGTTACGATTGGCTTCAAAATTAGATACTGGATCTTCTGCATTCCATTGTAAAAACAACGTAATCATATTATTGTCTACACTCACAGAACTTCCTGTTCCTACATTTACAGGCAAACAACGATCGCCGTAACGAATGTACATATACATAATCATACGCGCTACATCGCCTTTCCATTCATCGCCAGGATACCAATCGCCATTGGAATTGATAAAACCCGCTGCACCGCTTCCAGTTCCAAATTTGCGGTTGTTTCGTGTTGAGTTTTGCTGAAAATCGCACGGACGTAAGTTGTGTGCATCAGCGCCAGCACCCGAAGTTCCTAGGTTCGGATTTGCCAATGATTTTGCAAATACATGTTCGCGATTCCAATCGCCCACACTTCCTCCGTTGTCAAACTTTCCGCGCGTTCTGTCTGTTTTAAAATTTCCATCATTGTCGTTGTGACCGTAAATTAAAATGACTTCATTGCTATTGCTCGGATTGAGATCAGCTTGTTGCAATGCATTCCAAACGCCTGGCGTGTAAGACAAGAAATTAGTGTGTGTTGCGATCACTTTTATTGCTAATTCATCCTTTAAATCCGTTCCTGATTGTGATAAATTCACATCGTTGTAATAGGCAGGAATTTGAGCATGCGAAGTGATGCTAACGGCCAAAAACAGCCAAAGTAGTAGTTTCTTCATAGTAAGTATTTTTTTGTTAGGTTATTTTCTACACCCTAAAAATACTTTGATTTTAACAACTACTTTCCTAATTGAATGTTAACAAATTGTTGGCTTTTTTGACACAAAGTAATTTTACGTTTACACCTTACCAATCAATGCGTTAAACCGTAGTTTTTATTCGTTTTTCAGCTCCGAAACAAAACTTTCAAAGTCATTTACGAAGTCTGTGTATTTATCGCCCGTCGCAGGTCCATTAAAACCTGTATGAATGCGTCGGACTTTTCCGTTTTTGTCTATAAAAATTGTCGTCGGATACGATAATACATGATTCAACATTGGCAATTTTTCTTGTGCTTTTTGCTTGTTTGAAGTTCCAAATTGTGCCAATAGGATTGGATATGGAATGTGTAATCGTTTTTGTAAACGTTTAATATTATTGAATGCTTTTTCTTTTGTTTTTGCATATTCAAATGCTAGTGCAATGAATTGTACCTCTGGATTTTTTTGCGCGTATGCGGAATAATACGTTGATTCATCCAAACAGTTTGGACACCAAGTTCCCATAATTTGTACAATACGTACTTTTCCTTGCATATTTTCATCTGAAAGCGAAATCATAGTACCGTTTGCATCAGGAAAAGAAAAATCAAATGTATCATATCCGTCTTTCAGATATGTCAAGGTTTTTGCATCTGGCAATTCGTAATTTTCATTGCGCTTCGCCGTAAATGGTTCTTTCCAGTGATTTCCCGATTGAAATTCACCTACCATTGTACTATCAGTCACAGTTGCGGTGAACAAAAATGCATGCGCGCCATCGAACGTAGATAATTGCAATTGGCCACCATTGAGCGTTCCTTCTAAATATCTATAATCGCCCGTTGTGGTTCGGAACGTTCCTGTAACTGTGTTTCCATCTTGTTTAAAGATTCCTTTGGCAATATAACGATCTGCTGTTGACTCTGGACTAAATACTGTTTCCCAATTTCCTGAAATATTAGTAGTTGCTTCTCCTGTTGCTTTTGGGAAACGTTGGGTTTCGCCATGTGTAGCCGTAAAAGGCACATAACGTTGAAGTGATTCTTTTATGAATTCTCCTTTGATTGTTGTTTGATCGGTAAATTTTCCTTTTAACACACCTTCGTATACGTCCATTTGTATGGTGATGGAATCGTCTTTGATTGTGATATCTGTAATTGGAATACGTTCTGCTGCATTGTGGATTTCAATTCCTGTCTCAGTGGTTGTGAAGATGAATGGTAATTCTTTTTCATCCTGAACCTTTAAGGCAACATGCCAAGAACCTTCTTTTAGTGAAAATGTTTCCTTTTCTTTTTTCTGTTGAGCGCAGGAAAACAAGAGTAATCCAACTAAAATACTATAAAATATGTGCAGGTTTTTCATGGTGTAAATTATCTCTGAGTGATTGGTTCGTAAAAGCAGCGCGCAAATTACAATTAATATTTGATTGTGTATACAGCATCTAATTTCATCACAAAATCTATCATTTTTAACATACACGTCACAATACACTCTAATTTACTGTTAATTATGGTTTTACCGTAAAGAGGTTGGTCTATGTTTTAGTATGTTCAATAAAATATTTAAAACAATAATCATGAAAAAAAGAAATTTAAAATCATTGAAGTTGACCAAAGAATCAATCTCTAAATTAGATCACAATGCTATTAACGGAGGATTAGTTCCTGTAAGAGCTTCTACACAAGGTGGATGTGGTTCACAACACGATTCACGTTGTGGCTATTCGTGTGATCCAGCATTGTGCTAAATTGAGCCTTATGCACCACATGCAAAATACATGAAGAGCTACTTTGAAAGCTAATAATTCAAAGTAGCTCTTGATAGTTCTATTAAAGACTTACACAAGTCTAAAAGCATAGCGATCTTAGCGTTCTGCGCAAGCAAGAACAAGTCTAGTTCTCTATTCTCCCTTTCTCATCCTCCAAACTTCCATCGCGTTTTTGCGCTTTTTTCACATCACTGTTTCCAAACGAATAGCGAACATAGAAGTTAATGTTTCGAGTATCACTTCCACCGCGACCGTCAATGCGCAAATCTCCAAACTGTGTCATTCCTTGCCATGGAATGGTATACAATACATCGTTCATGGTAATTTTTCCTGTCCAATTTCCCCACGATTTCTGCACAGCAATATTCAACGAACCCAAACTGCGTGTTTCGTACGTTCCGCCCCAAATGGATGGACTGCTGTACCAACCGCTCACTTCAAGTTTGATATCTTTTGGCAGTGAAAATGTGTTTTGTGCATAAAATCCAAAGGTTTCCTGATCTATAGAAAGAAACGCCGGATTGGTCGCTGTATACTTGCTATACGAACCATACACATTGGCATACGCGCGCCACCAATCATTTACCTTAAACGGATACGAAACACTCAAATTAAACACTTCTTGATCTGCAACATTTCGAGTGTTTAAAAAGTTTCTATTTTCACCTTCGGCCTCTGTAACTTGCGCAAAGAAATCAGATACATAGGAATAACTTAGACTTGTAGTTAGCGTGTATCTATATGTATGTGAAATTTTAAAATTGTCCGTGTATTGTGGCTGTAAAAACGGGTTTCCACGACTGAAGCTTAGTTCATCCAATTGAAATTCAAACGGATTTAAGTTTTGATAATTTGGGCGTTGAATACGACGACTGTAACTTAAAGCAAAAGCATTGGTAGGATTGGCTTGATAGCTGATTCCAGCAGATGGAAAAAAGTCTGTATATGAACGCGAAACTACTTGGTTTTGTGAGGCAGTCTCAGCGGTTAAGGTTCCTTGTGACTCTGTATGTTCCATACGTAAACCTGCTTGAAACTTCCAGTTTTTGATAGCAAAATTGTATTTTGAATAGGCTGCATAAATTTCTTCATCATACTCAAATTGATTGCTTCGATTGAAATTCAACACATTCACACCATTGATTACATCAAAAAAGTTAAATACATTGTCTGTGACAACTTTGGACACTTTTGCGCCTGTTTCAAAAGATCCTTTGCCTAGTTTTCGACCATAATCTACTTTTCCGGCGAAAATGTCAATGTCAATTGGTGTTTCTTGATAGGTGATATTTGCATTTAATATATCGCCTGTAGGTGTAGTGTAAAAGTTAGGCTGATCGTTAAAACGATCGCGACTGTAACGCCCGTAATCTAAATCGACACTAAAACTAGTTCCCAAAGTATCTTTGTAACGGTAATTAATGTTGGCATTGAGATTGAAACTGTTGTTTTCTGAACTATTTGGCGCTCGCAAAATACTATCAATCACACGTGTATTTCTGTCAATAATTGGAGTTACACTGTTTGAGGTAGATTCAGAATCGCGAAAGTTCAAAGTTACAACAGTTCCCAACACGCTTTCTTTGGTTAAATAATAATCGGCTCCAGTTCTAAAATTGTTAGAAAAAGATTCAAATTCAGAATCAGTCTGCGCATCAAAAATATTGTTTCCTTGTGTTCTAAATAAGTCAATGAATGAGGTTGAACGACCTAAAAAGTTAGAATATGTACTGAAAAAGTTCCATTTTTTAAATCGGCTGTTGACCGAAACAGAATTGTTAGTTCGCACATAGTCTCCAACTGTTACTGTACTCGAAACGCTTCCGCGTGTTCCCAAACCTTTTTCTCTTTTGAGTTTGATATTGATGATTCCTGCATTTCCTGCCGCATCGTATTTTGAAGAAGGCTGCGTAATGATTTCAATACTTTCAATGGTATCTGCTTGCAAGGATTGTAAAAACGCTGTTAAATCATCTCCTGCTAAGAAACTTTGACGATCGTCAATGTATATTAACACGCCTGTTTTTCCTTCTACAATAATATTGTTGTCATTATCTAAACGCACGCCTGGTGCTTTTCGCAGAATTTCCAATCCGTTGTTTCCAGCACTTCCAATGGTATTGGCAACATTGAACACAGTTTTATCAGGTTCAACTTGAATGATTGGTTTTTCAGCAACTACAGTTACTGCATCCAAGGATTCAGCAGATACTTTCATTTGAATCGTTCCCAGATTGGTTAGCGAACTAGTAGCATTAACTTCCTTGTTCACAGTGGTATATCCCACAAAAGAAACCTTTAACATATAGGAGCCTTGCGGAACATTATTAATCGTAAAATTACCGTCTGCATCAGAAATGGTGGCTTTTACCAATGTATTTTCAGGAGTATTCAAAAGGACGTTGACAAAAGGCAAACGTTCGTTTGTTTCAGAAATAATGCTTCCTTGTATCAAAGTTTTTTTATTGGTTTGCCCAAAGGCAGTAGCCATACAAAATAGGAATGCAAGTAAAGTTAGGAGAATGTTGTTAGCTTTCATAATCGTTTAATTTTCCACAAAGATGCACTGTGCGTTTGCAGAATACAATGTAAAAATAATGAATAGACCTAAATCGTGGATGAATGGTCCTAGGTCCATTCGTATCGCTATAGGGCGACTCGTGGAAAGTTTGTTTTATATGATTCATATGCATGTTACTTTTGAACTGAACAAAAAAATAGTGTTATGCGTACTTTATTTATATTCATCATCTTATCTATCTACAACCGTGTCGATAATTTGCGAAATGCGCTTCTCGGTCTTGACGGCCTCTAGCAA
>JBCCLS010000132.1:0-7823 GCA_039026835.1 Bacteroidota bacterium
ACGCTTGGTGAGTTTTCAAATTTAGCTAGCTCTGAAATTTTCTTTTTGACATAGGAGAAGATATTGGCGGAATTATCCTTGCAATTGTAATGTGGTTATTTTTTTCAGTTGCTTTAATCGCACTGTTAGTTTTTCTGCAAAGTGTCGTTTGGTTTTCTATCCTGCTAATTCTAGCCATGCTATATTGGGTATTTTTTAGAGCGATGCGACTGGTATTTTCAAAAGGTGCAAACACAGAACACAATATACAAGCGTCACTAACATATGCTTTCATTTATACCGTATTGTATGTAGGTTGGCTCTTTGGAATTGTATATTTGACAACTATTTTTAAATAAAATACACATGCAACCACGCGTAACTATTATCGGCTTAGGTGTAACCAATTTACAAGCTGCCACAACATTTTATCAAGAGAAATTTGGCTGGACAGTAACCAGTGCCAGCAATGATAACATTTCCTTTTTTCAATTAAATGGCGTTCTGCTTTCACTCTATCCAAGAGAAAAACTGGCAGAAGATGCTACAGTTGATCACAAAGGCACTGGATTTAAAGGCTTTACCCTAGCCTACAACACACGTACGAAAGAAGAAGTTGACGATATCTTTGCTGATCTGGAAAACAAAGGCGTAAAAATTATCAAGCGACCTGAAGCGGTATTTTGGGGTGGCTATAGTGGTTATGTTGCCGATTTGGATGATAACTTATGGGAAATCGCGTACAATCCGTTTTTGGAATTGGATGCGGAGGGAAATGCGGTTTAAAGTTGTGTTTTACAACTTCAATAATAAATTGGGATTAGGGCAATTTTCTTTGTAAAATGCCAACTCTTTTTGAGAAGATACACCAGGATAATCTCCTGAATACTCTTGCATGTCTTTTATGATTTGAAAATGTAAATGTGGTGGATAATCTCCGTTGACAGTTGCGTCGCCCAAACGTGCAATTTGTGTGCCTTTAGCAACCGTTTGTCCAACCGTAATGTTTTCGATAGAAGCAACACTCAAATGACCATACAAGGTATAAAACACTACCTGACCGATCTCGTGTTTTAGGATGATTGTTGGACCGTAATCTCCAAAATTTGTATTGTTTTGAAAACTATGTACTTCACCATCTAACGGTGCATAAATAGGAGTTTCCGCTGCAATCCACAAATCCAATCCGATGTGAATATTGCGTTCTGTTTCTGGGTTTTGATCGTTAAAATAATCGCTTCTATTGTAAATGCCACGCTTTTCTATATATCCACCAAATGCCACTTGTGCACGATTGGAAGCAATGTGCGCCTCAATATAATGTCCTAGTTTTTCTGAGGAAGAGACATCTACTTTCTGTAATGCTTCGTTCGTCACGGATAAATCCAACGCCACATAATCTGACTTCGGAATGTTTCGATCTAACACATACAAAGATTCGTTTCCAAGATGCGTCAATAATTCTGTAAAAGTAGTTGTGGACATTCCAGTTTTTTCTCAAAAATACATCATTTTTTTAGCTACGAAAGACTTCAACCGTAGTCATTACAAAATCCGAAAGTTTTCTTATAACTGTAACAATCTCTACACATTTGACTCTTTAGTAAAAACACTAAAACTTTCATTGATAAACAATTAAACACACTCTTCAAACGTTATTTCTAAAAACCGATACTCATGAAAACCATTCAAACCTTTTTAAGCCTGTGCTTTGTATTTTCTTTTTGTACAACATATGCACAAACCGACTCTGAAATTGAACATACTCTAAACTCCGAAGTCTTTGGAAAAGATCGAAAAGTCAAAGTATTTCTACCCAACCGTTATCGAAGAGATACCATTTCTAACTTTGCGGTAACGTATGTGTTAGATGCGCAACACCAAATATTTTGGGATGCTGCCAAAGGCAATATTGGCTACTTAGTCGATAACTATTCGGTCATGCCAATGATTGTAGTAGGCGTGGTTTCAGACAATCGTGGTTCTGAGTTCAATCCGAAATCTGACAAACTACAAAATCACCTGAAAAATGAAATCTTTCCGCTCATAGAAAAAAATTATCGAACAGATGGTTTTAGGGCGATTATAGGACATTCGTGGGGCGGCGCCTTTGTGGGAAATACAATATTTAGTGACAAACGCGATATGTTTGATGCGTATATCGGAATCAGTCCGTCGTTTGGAGATAAAGACAATATTATCGTCAAAAACGCAGCTGCTATGTTGAAAAATAACACCAAATTTGGAAAATATCTTTATTTAAGTCATGGCGATGTCGGACGTCGTGAAATTGAGTTTGCTAGCTATGTGAATAGTATTGATTCACTCCTAAAAAAGTATCCAAACAACACAATCGCTTGGCAACCGCGACCAATTGAACGCGTAGGACATTGGCAAATTGTGGGACCTTCCATTTGTGATGGTTTGATTAGCATGAGTCGTAACTATTTTGCTGATCAGAAAGTGATGGAAGATTTTGCTGAAAATGGCCGCATACAACCACAACTAGCTGTATTTAACACGACACAAAAAGAAGTCTTTGGCTATATTCATGAAGCAGGTTTGGGTTATTTAAATTTTGTTGGAAACGATTTTAAAGATCAAAACAAATATGAAATTGCGGTAGAAATCTACAAGCTTGGACTGGACAAAAAACCAGAAGATGTGCGATTGCATGTAAGTATTTGCGATGTGTATGATAAAATGAATAATCAAGAACTCGCAAAACCAATGTTTGCCAAAACCAAAAAACTTCTAGAAGCACAAAAAGCTGATTTCAGTGATAATTACTACAACAATCACATGGAATGGATTGATGAGAAGTTGGAGAGTTATGAAAAATAGGTGTTAGGTTTTGGGTATTGGGTTTTAGGTAAAATCATACACTAGATTTGCTTTTTTGAAACGTCATTACAAGACAAAGTCGCGGCAATCTGTCTAAATCATAGCAAGGTTGCCTTTGAAATAAACATTGATACATTTTCAAATTAGCAAATTTACACATTAAAAAAACTCATGATTCGTCATTGCGAGACAAAGTCGCGGCAATCTGTCTAAATCATAGCAAGGTTGGCCTTTGAAATAGGTGCTGAGAAACCTTAGATTATTCTATCTAAACCTAAAAACTTAAAAAATTCATAACTGTTCTCGATACAACGAATCACAGATTCGCCACTCGAACTGACGGTTAGCACATACAACTCGTAAACTTCTATATACAAACGTCACTTCTTCGAGTATCCTGAACTTGATTCAGAATCTTTAGGAGAAGTACTTTGAAAACCTTCTCGATTCTTGACTAATTCCCACTACCTATTCCCTAATGCCTGCAAAGCCTGCATTTGCGCTTTTGCTTTTTGCTGTGAATCAACTTTCGTATTGTCATGTTGTCTCACGTATTTATTCTTCTGCTTCGCATCAATGATTCTGGCTTTTACAGTATCGTCTAGTTGCCATTGCACATATGTACGTAGTTTTTGGTGAATGTCTGTGTCTAAAATTGGCGTAATAACTTCAATGCGATGATCTAAATTTCGTGTCATCCAATCGGCTGAACCAATATACATTTTTTCATGACCGCCATTGGCAAAAATATACACACGTGCATGTTCCAAAAACTGTCCCAGTACACTTTTAATGCTAATATTCTCGCTCTGACCTGCAATGCCGGGCACCAAACAACAAATGCCGCGCACGACCATATCAATTTTTACACCAGCGTTACTCGCTTCATACAGCGCTTCAATCATACGTTTGTCTTGCAGACTGTTGAGTTTTAAAATAATATAGGCTTCTTTGCCTTCTTTGGCGTTTTTAATTTCTTGTTCAATCAATTCCAAAAAGGTGCTGCGTGTCGTAAATGGTGAAATTAAGAGCTTTTTGCTTTTAGGAATGATGATTTCTCGCTCCAGCACTTGAAACACTTGTGCCAACTCTGACGTAATCTTTTCATGCTTAGTCATCAAACAGAAATCTGTATACAATGTTGCCGTTTTTTCATTAAAATTGCCCGTACCAACATATCCATATCTTACTGCACTTTCGTTTTCCATGCGTTCAATGTAGAGTATTTTAGAATGCACTTTGATGCCTGGATAACTGTAAATTACTTTGGCACCATTATCTTCTAAAATTTTTCCCCACTTAATGTTATTCTGCTCGTCAAAACGTGCTTTGGTTTCCATAAAAACGGTCACTTCTTTTCCGTTTTTCAAGGCTTCAATCAATGCTGTCGTTAAACGTGATTCTTTCGCCACACGATACAATGTAATTTTAATCTTTGTGACGTTCACATCTGCGGCAGCTTCTTCCATCAATTCAGACACATGATCAAAAGATTCATACGGAAAGTATAACAATCGATCTTTATCGCTAATCGCTGTAAACATACTATTATATGCACTCAATGCCGCGTTTCGTCCTGGTGATAATTTTGGTAAAGCCAACGTCTTTCCTGTCGGATTCGGAAAACTAAAAAAGTCTTTAAAATTATGATAGCTTCCGCCCACAACTACATCTGTATCGTTTACGTCCAACTCATCTTTCAATTCGTCCAACAAATCGTCCGAAGCGGCTTTATCGATCAACATACGTGTTACTTGTCCTGTGTTTCTATTGCCTAAAGAGTCTTTTATTTTTTCTAACAAATTCCCCGAATATTCATTGTCGATATACAATTCGGCATCTCTTGAAACTTTAAGGGAATGAAAGGTATTTTCGGGATACACTTCCGTGAGATGATACTTTAAAATATCATCCACAAACGTGATAAAATAGGTGCCATTTTCTGCCGGAAACACTACAAATCTTCCTGAATCTACTGGAATTTTAAAAACGATCAATTGCGCTTGCAACACAGAAGCCAAATACAGTTTTTCATTCTCAATAAAAAGTGAATCCGCGTCAGTATGAGTAGTAGCGCTTACTGTATTTTCTAAATGTTCTTTGTAATAGCTTTTGGCAAACGCTTGTTGTGACGCTGTAAACTGTGTATAATCAATTAAGTGAATGCCTTCCTTTTTCAAGTCAGGAATAATTTGCTCCCTGAAAATATTTCCAAAAGTTTCTTGTTGCAGATTGACTTCCTTTTTAATTTTTCTCAGCAACTTATTAGGTTTCGTGATGAGTTTTTTACGCAAACTTTTATCCAAAGTCTTTATTTGTCGAATAGATGATACGCGTACTTTGTAGAATTCGTCTAAATTTGAAGAAAAAATAGCCAAAAACTTGATGCGTTCATACAACGGATTTCGCAGGTCTGACGCTTCTTGTAACACACGGTGATTGAAACGTAACCACGATACATCTCTATTATAAAATTCGGTAGAAGTGAGTGACATTCTTAAGTTCTATTTATTGTAAGTTCGACTTGAGAAATTGCTTTTTTACTCATAATTAAATAGAAAACTACTACTTGTCAAATCGAGCATTATCGTAAATACCGAGCGAAGCTACAGAGATTCAATTGAAATCTTAATTTTTCTAGTGTTCTCGACTGCGCTCAAACTGACATTTAGCGTAAGTACATAATAATGAAATACATAACAAAATATCTATATCGAATTCATTCATGTAAAATAATAAACGAAATTAGGTATTATTTACATAGTAGACGCATCTTTAAAACAGGCTTAACAATATGATAATAAATAGTTTAATTGATAGGACACGACATTGATAATAGGAATAATTTATTTTTCTTCAACGAGTATCAACTTATCAGAAGCAAACATTGCCGCAGGAGAAATTACCTTTTCATTTAGTGGAATGTTAGTGCCATAACGCTCTTTCATTTTGGCTCTTACCACAGCATGAGTCAAGTCAAAATCGGAAAGTTTTTCTAGTTGACCAATTTCGATGTTTGCTGCTTCTTTGTATATTTTCCAAACCAATTCAGAGCAGTAAATTTTATCGTCAGACCATTCAAAATAAATATCATACGACTTTCCTCTAAATTTTTCGCCTACTTGTTTCATCTTCGCAAGAATCCCATTCGTTAATACTTGATCGGCATTGGACAGCCTTTTAATTACATAATGTCCATTTTTCCCGCGACGAATCCATTCCTGCAATGGTGTTAGGGTTACAGGTTGTACGGCTTCATACACAAAATATTGTCCATCATTTTCATACACAATTCCCATGTGACTGTATTTAGACTTCGTAGCCAACTGAATAGCTTTACTTTGATTCGATTTGGAGGTTTGAAAGATAATATCGCCATTTTGAATTTTGGTATTTTGTATAGAAAGTTCTTGTTGACTTGCTACTTCTTTTACGCCATCTGCAAAGGTATACATATCAATTACCCAATATACCAGAAAACTTAAAATAGCAAGGATAACTACAGTTAGCAGTGTTTTTTTCATTCGGTTTTAATTTTTTAAATACTAGTTGATGCTCTTTAAAGCTACAACAATCTAACGCTGAAGCAAAAAGGTTTATTACCATGTATAAATAAATTTTCAAACATGACATAAATCATATATTGCCTGCAAGTGGATGCCTAATTTTGAAACATAATAAAATCAGGTATGTGCAATTTAGTAAATAAGTATAATGTGGCAGGACCGCGTTACACAAGTTATCCCACCGTTCCGTATTGGGATATGGAAACCTTTTCCGTGAGCAAATGGAAGGCTTCTGTACAACAGTCTTTTCAGGAAAGCAATGCAACAGATGGTATTAGTTTGTATATTCATCTGCCATTTTGTGAAAGCTTGTGTACATTTTGTGGCTGCAATAAACGCATCACCAAGCGTCATGAAGTGGAAACACCATACATTAGAACACTGCTAAAAGAATGGGCGTTGTATTGTGAAATTTTTCAATCAAAGCCTATTATCAAAGAGATTCACTTGGGCGGCGGCACACCTACATTTTTTTCTCCAGAAAATCTACAAAAACTGATTCAAGGTATATTAAGTCACGCAACTATTGCTGACCATCATGAATTTAGTTTTGAAGGACATCCCAACAACACAACAAAAGCACATTTGCAAACCTTGTACAATCTTGGATTTCGACGTGTGTGTTTTGGTGTGCAGGATTATAATGAAACCGTTCAAAAAGCCATTCATAGAGTACAACCGTTTGCACATGTAAAACAGGTGACTGAATGGGCACGACAGATTGGCTATACTTCTATAGGACACGATATTATTTTTGGATTGCCGTTTCAAACGACTGAACATGTTCAAGAAACCATTGCCAAAACAAAATTACTAGCGCCAGATCGCATTGCGTTTTACAGTTATGCACATGTACCGTGGATTAAAGGAAATGGACAACGCGGCTATCGCAATGAAGATTTACCAACTGCCGATGAAAAAACGGCGCAGTACAATTTGGGCAAAAAATTATTGCAAGAAGCAGATTATACAGATATCGGAATGGATCATTTTGCATTGCCTACCGATTCGCTATACACGTCTATGTTGAACCAACGTTTGCATCGAAATTTTATGGGCTACACAGCTCAAAAAACACAATTAATGATTGGTTTGGGCGTCTCATCCATTGGCGATAGCTGGTACGGATTTGCTCAAAATGTAAAGAACATTGAAACCTATTATCATTTGGTCGATGAGGGCATCATTCCACTGGCTAAAGGACATATTTTAAGCAAAGAAGATATCTGTATTCGTCAGCATATTTTAAACCTCATGTGTCACTTTAAAACCACATGGACATCTACAACAACACAAATTCCTGAACTGGCAAATATAAAAGAGAAGCTAGCAGAATTTGTACGCGATGAGCTTGTTCAAATTGAACATAATACCATTAGCATTACTAAAAAAGGAAAACCATTTGTGCGCAATATTTGCATGGCGTTTGATGTG
>JBCCLS010000133.1:0-7820 GCA_039026835.1 Bacteroidota bacterium
ATTTTTGATCATATTTATTAAAGATGTCATAATTAATTGCTTGTTTAATGGTATAATTAGTTTTGAATAGTTCTTGAGCAAGTGTGAAGTTTTCAATTGCTTTCTCTAAATTATTGATGGTATCATAACTAAGCGCTAATGTTGCTATGATTTCTTGATATTTAAAATGATCAAAATCAATTTCTTTTCGTAATTCTTTGATCTTCTCATAAACGTCTATTGTTTTTTCAAATGCGCCAATTTCATAATATGCTTTTCCTTGGAAACGATATATAGGAAATAAACTTCGCTTTCTTCCTAAATTAGTTACTAAACTGTCTGCTGTTGTTAATGTTTGAAGTGCTGAAGTGTAGTCTTTGCTTAAATAAAAAATAATTCCTTTTAAAGTGTAATAATAAGAAAGTGCATCTTTGTCATCAGTCTTTACACTAATTTCCTTAATCAAAGAAAGGTACTTCTTGGATTCGGGAAGATCAAAATAGGTATATGCAGAGCACAACCCAATAATTGTATTAAGATACGGTACTGCATAGTTTGGGTCATTTTGTAAAGGAGCCAATATGGCTTCATTCTTTAAAAACAATTTTGAAGCACTTTTGTGATCACCTAGGACAGTCTTTACTGCGCCAATACTTTGATTGGAATCAATGAGATAATCAATATTATCTGTTACACGTGCTAGAGAATCTATTTTTAAATAATAAGTTACAGCTTCGTCATATTTTCCAAAATCATAGTAAATCATTCCTTTTCTTCGAACGGCTTCTACATAAAAATCATGATCTTGTTGTTTTGTAGCATACAAAATTCCCTTTTCAGCAAGTGCCAAAGCGTTCAACATGTTCCCAAAATATGCTTCTGAACGAGATTGTAGTAAGTATGCTTTGTGTTCTTCCGCATCATTTTTTTCTCGAATAGCTTTTTTCAAGATAGCATCTGCATAAATGGTTGCTTTTTTCGGATTTGAAAATTGAAATTTCGTATATGATGTGTTCAACTCCTGATACGAATACACAGACAGTGAATCCTGTTCTTGAGCAGAAACAACACTAAAAAAACATACACATAACAGCAGGCAAAAGAGAGTACGAAAGTTCATTAATAGTAACAAAATTAGGAAGAAACAACGCGCATGTGTTTCAACGGTTACAATAGAACTACCAATATAAAAAAAGAAATCTAACTTTCTTAGGTTTCAAGAATTCTTAAGGTCTCAAAACGTCTGCAATGATTTTTAAATGATGATCCGTATGTACTTCTAAAAAACGAATGGTTTGCGCTTTGTTCAACATGCCAAATACAGGATGATCAAAATTAGCATCTGAAGCCAGATTTTGCAAGGTTTCAATATTTTTTCGCGCTTCGGTAAGTTGTTTAAAAATATCTTCGGTCAGAATAATTTCTGGTGGACGCACGCTCTGTGGCGATTGTGCCTTGCCTCGGGGAATGAATCCTGCAGTGAGTGAAGCCATTTTGGTAAAATTAAAAGAAGTTCCTTCAAATATTTCAGGATCAGAAGCTTGCAAAACTTCCGTAATACGATTGATCGTCTTGAGCGTATGATCTAAATGCCAGGCAACATCTGCTTCAGAAATTTCAGTGTTTTTTTCATCGCGAAATTCAATAGTATCTTCAATTTGCGAGAGTTGCGGTAACAATACAGTCGGATCCGATTGATTCATTCTAAAGTGTATAAAGGTGAATAAAAAGATAAAGAGAACGATGACAACTAAAAAAATGCGTCTTTTCATAAGAATGGTGTTTGAAAGTGAAAAGAGATTGCCCAGAAAAAGTCTCCCTGAGACAATCTCAACTAATTAAAAAACTGATAGCTATAATGAAGTGATTTAAGCTTTTTCTTCTGGCTGTGAATTTATCTTGTTTTGTCCTGATTTTGACTTTTTTTCCCAACGTAGCTAAGGCTATGTTGCTCAAAAAAGCCTTCATCAGAACAAAAAATCTAGAATTCTCGCTACAAAACAAAAAGTGTAAATCACTTAAGTTTAAAATTGTAATCTATACCCAACATCTGGGAAAAATCCAATTTGATTTACTTGATCTACATTATTTGTCAAACGGTTGTAACGACGTACAAATACATTTTCCTGATTGGTTACATTCTGGAAGTCTACGTAAAATTGATGCGATAGTTTTTTCTTCGTACTATTAATCTTGATACCAAACTTTAAATCCCATCTAAAATAGTCGTCATATTGCTCACTAAATGCAATGTCTTCCTGTAATACTTCAAATCCTGCTGTACGTGAAGCCTCCAAATCTACAGGTGTAAAATAACGTCCGCCTGCAAAGGTGACACGTGTATCAAAGAACAATACATTTTGCTTGTCGCGCCCAATGGCAAACTCACGTCCAGCCAATACATTAAATACATATCCGTTGTTAAAAGGTGTGTTGCGTTCTATACCGTCGCTACCTTCGTACTTACTTTCAAAAAGTGACGTAGTCAACAAGCCATAATAACCGTCACTAAAGAATTTTTCAATGGTCAATTCCAATCCTTGGTTGTATCCTGTTCCATCATTGGTCAACGATACACGATCGTTGTCAAATACAAAATCGGTTCCTTCGGTTAAAGACGAATAACTTGATGGAAATGGTTCTACCGCAGCATTGTCAATGTCTTGGTAATACACTTCTAACTTTCCACGCCAGCCACGCGCAATTTTTACATCGTATCCCAATACATAATGCGCACTTCGAGTAAAATCAAGATCAATATTAGATTGTACCAATTCGCCGTTAATTTCCTCGTTTAAGAACAATAATGGCAATGGTGCTTGCTGATGGTGAATTCCAAATCCGAAATTAATGCTGTGTTTTGGGGCAATTTTATAGCGCAATGCAGTTCTTGGTTCTACCACAAATTGTTCGTTTAAATTGGTATACTGTGCATGCAGTCCCGCGTTTAAGGTTAAATTTTTCGTCAGGCGAAATTGTCCCTGAATGTACGGTTGCCATAAACCAAAGCTTTCATCTGTATTACGAAATGTAAACAAATCAGGATCGCCGTCGCCATCAAGATCAGGTTGTTTTTCCCGATCGCGCAGTACAGATTCTATTCTGAAATTCTCATATAACACACCAGTTCGTAAGGTGATTTTATTGCTTAATTTACTATTGAACAGTGTTGAAAAGGTGAATCGGCTTTGCGTATCGTCTGCTTCTGTGTAGCGAATAATGCGTTCTTGCGGTGTGTCTTTATCAATAAAACGATCTGATTCAAATGTATTGGTTGAGGTAGAAACGGACGCAATGGTTTTTAAATAACTTTTACTGCCAATGTTCAATCGGTGGTTCAATCCAATCACACCAAAACCAGATTCTACAAACGAATTTTCATCTTCTGCCGAAAACAAATCGTCTTCGTCAATATCATCGCCCAAAAATTCAATATCAGAGTTTCCAAGAATTCCAAACAAACTCAGGTTTCCAAATTTTCCGGTGCCAAAATCCACATTAAAAGAAATATCACTGTAATTTGGTGTTGCTGAGGTTCCGCCCGCGCCAACGCCGAGCAATCCAACTAAGGAATATCTGGCTGCGACCAAAAACGAACCTTGTTTTTTTCCTAACGGCCCTTCTGCCATCGCTTCCACACCTGTAAAAGCACCGACTTGTGCCGTAAATTCATAATTGTCTATATTTCCCTTTCGAAAGCCTAAATCGAAAACACCACCCAACGCATTTCCATATTCTGCAGGAAAAGCAGAGGTTAAGAAATCTGAATTTCGCAACATATTTGTGTTCAATGCCGACACAGGACCGCCCGTAGTTCCTAGAGTAGAGTAGTGGTTAGGACTTGGAATGGGAATGCCTTCCAAACGCCATAACAATCCTGTTGGCGAGTTACCGCGAATTACAATATCGTTACGACTATCATCTGGCGCAGAAACTCCTGCAAAGTTGGCCGCCAAACGTCCCACATCACTTCGTCCGCCCGAAAAACGGTTCACTTCTTCCAAACTAAACTGTCGTGCAGAAACTGTGGCGAGCTTATTAATGGTACGATCTTTATTGGTAGGCGTATCCAAAACTATAGCATCGAGTTGATCAAAAGCTTCTTCCAAACTTACATTGACAATCGCATCTTTTCCTGTTGTCACTACAATATTTGGAATGGTGATCGATTCAAATCCTATATAACTCACGCGAATCATTTGTCGTCCTACAGGCACATTTTCAATAATATAATAGCCATTAATATCTGTAGTAACGCCAACAGAATTTTCCATGTTTAATAATTCGATGGTAGCGCCTGGTAAGGGCGTTTCAGATTGCTTGTCTAAAATTTGCCCTTTAATGATTCCGGTTTGTGCAAAGCTACATGTACAGCAAAGCAAAAAGAGCACAGTTAATTTATTCATGATTTCTTAGTTTTTTATTCAAATTTGGAAGATTTGTATCGTATTGAAAATAAAGAAGTTCTGAATTGGGATATTTTCTGTTGAACTGTGTTAAGGTGCATTCAATAGCGCATTTTATTCTCAAAAAAAGGTGTGTACGGTTGAAGGTTTGATTTTGACAGTTCATGATTTTATTTGACAATTCAGGTTGTGCGTCATGAATTTAGCGTAAATATCTGTGTATATTTGAGTTTAGAAGTAAAATTACGTGATAAAAAAAGCATACATAAAAAAGTTATTCTTTCGATTCATTATCATTACCACCGTTTTTGCATTGGTAAAACTCACGATTGATCATGATAAAGTAGCTGGTGGAGAACCTGCTATTAACGCCACTGCTATTTTTTATTATTTTTCAGCATTTACGCTGTTTATGCTTACGTGGGAAGTGAACGATTGGTTGATGCGTCGTGAAAAAAAGTCACTTGTCATTGCCAGTGTCACAGTTTCGAGTTACATCCGTATTTTGCTAATTACCACCGCAATTGTGTTGCCTGTAGCTGCGACTATCTATTATGTGGGAATTTTTGAGATTGACGGAATTTGCGATTTTCCACCAGAAAAAAAGTGGCTTCAATTTCGAATCGATTTTTTGCGTGCAGGGCTGCTCACCGGTTCGTTGACCATTTTTAATCAGTTTTACAGAATTACACAAGAAAAGAAAGAAGCGGAAACCTCTTTACAATTGTTGAAGAAGGAAATGATGGCATCCAAATATAATTCTTTAAAAAGTCAGATCAGTCCGCACTTTTTGTTTAATAGTTTGAACACATTGACTTCGCTTATGTATGAAGATCGCGATTTGGCTTCTGATTTTGTAACACGTTTGGCAACTTGTTATCGCTATATTTTAGACAATAGAGAGAGCGATTTGGTGAGTCTGGAAAAAGAAATGCAGTTTTTAGATTCGTTTATTTTTATGATGAAAGTACGTCACGATGGCGCCATTGCAATTCACACAAATATTTATACCAAGCCGCACAAATTTGTCATTCCAACTTTGTCCATTCAGATGTTGGTAGAAAATGCGCTGAAGCACAATTATTATTCAAAAGAGCAACCCATTACGATTGATATTTTCACAAAAAATGATGCATTGATCGTTCAAAATAATATTCGAAAGCGTTCCGATTCACAAGCATCAACACAATTAGGTTTGGCAAATATCAAAAAACGTTATGCCTTTTACACCAAAAAGCAGGTCATTATTCAAGAATCTGACGTACAATTTAAAGTGGTGATGCCATTGCTTTCAAGCGATTTGATTCACGAACAAAAAGAACTTTTACAAACAGAAACTGCCTAAGTTATGAAAGCTTTAATTATAGAAGACGAAGATATTGCTTCAAGAAGATTGCGAAATTTGATTGAAGAATTGGCGCCAGATTGCGAAATTTTGGCACAGCTTTCTTCGGTAGAAAGTGGACATAAATGGTTTCGAGCGAATGATTTGCCTGATTTAATTTTTTTGGATATTCAATTGAATGATGGATACGGTTTTGACATTATTGACAAACTGGAAAAACATCCGCCTATCATTTTTACTACTGCGTATAACGAGTATGCCATTCGCGGCTTTAAATACAACGGATTGGATTATTTGCTAAAACCTATCGACAAATCTGAACTTAAAAAAGCACTCAATAAATACACAGAAACGGTAGACAATCGACAGCAACATACTTCTGATGTGGAGCGCTTGCGCCATTTGTTCAAGAAAGAATACAAGCGCCGTTTTATGGTCAAAGTAGGCAATCAATTTAAAACCTATAAAGTAGAAGACATTGCCTATTTTATGGCAGACGAAGGTGTTATTTTTTTGTATACAAATAGCGGACAAAAATGCCCAATTGAATACACAATTGACCAATTGGAAGAAATTTTGGATCCGATTCACTTTTTCCGAATCAATCGTAAATATATGGTTTCTGTAAATGCTGTGCAGGAAATACACAGTTATTTTAATAGTAGATTGTTGCTAAAACTATTGCCAGCTTCTACAGAAGAACAAATTATCGTATCGCGCGAGCGTACGACAAATTTTAAAAAGTGGTTGGATATGTAATTTCATAAAAAACCATTGCAAAAAGCAGGCTTGACTTTCACAATGGTTTTTCGTTAACTACATATATATTTTTAGTACGTTATGTACGTTCATGAATTACTGATCACATATGTAATTAGTGTTTTCACAATCGTTTGTATAACAATCCTTCGTTGGCAAAGGACATCCTATAATACACGTATTATAGTATTTATCTGTAAATCCAAACGTATCGCTTGCTTTTCCTCCAGTAACTGCAGTTGATTTTAAATTTGAAATACTGCTTTTGCGTAAACTTAATTTGATCTTTGTTTTTTTCATAATAGAGATTTTCTAGTTACTAGGTCGCTGACAGGTATCAGTATAGATGCAAGTGACATCTGTATGTTGACACTCTACAATAGTGCATCTGTTCGGATACGATACGCACGAATAATTAAGTGTATCTTGTGCTTTACCTCCCAAAACGGTTCTGATTTCTAAATCGGCAACGAGTGCTTTTTTTAGTTGTAGTTTATTGCTAATATTCTGTTTTTTCATGATTTCTATTTTTTAGATTAATGATGTAAAACCGCGGTTGTGGTTTTACAAGTTTTAAAAGACAAATCTTTATAGCTGGTTAGTAAAGAAATGTAGGTTTGCGGTTATTTTAATGATCACATAATACAAAAGTATTCGTGCAGTCGAACCAACTTGGCTGAGGTTCACAGGCTGTAAAACACGTGTGATAGTATTTTTGAGTTACCTTACAGTCGTCACCTGTAACGCCACCACCAACAATATGGTGAACTTCAAATGTAGACACCTTTCTTTTGTTTAATTTGAGTTTGATTTTTGCTTTTTTCATAATGATAAAGTTTTGTTTGATACACGCTTGTGTTTTTCCTGCTAACGATGGCAATATGGATAGGAGTTTCCGCTAGGACATGCTGGGAAATTTGTATGACAATTCACTGAAGGATCTGGCGGGACACATCCAGGAAGGCATGTTTGGTAATATTTGTTGGTATACTTGCAGGTAGTTCCTCCCGTAGCACCACCTTTTACAGTATTGTTTTTGAAGCTTGAAACTTTCTGTTTGTGTAAGCTTAACTTGATTGTTACTTTTTTCATGATTGTTTAGATGTTGGATTATTCTCTTGGTCGTTCGCATGTTTCTGTATACATGCATGTAATATCTGTGTACACGCATTCTTGGATAGAACATCTGTATGGATACGATGCACATCCTCTTTGTAAAGTATCTTGTGCTTTTCCTCCTGTTACATTTTTACTATCTAAATGCGCAACAGAAGCTTTTTTTAGCTGCAACTTTACAAAAACACTTTTTTTCTTCATACTATTAAATTTTA
>JBCCLS010000134.1:0-7774 GCA_039026835.1 Bacteroidota bacterium
TCAAGATTTTGCATATCGCCTCTCCCACTTTCATAAACGTTTGGATGCACAAAAGGTGAATTATGCCAATCATTTGTATGAAATTGAAGGGAAAGTTGCTAAAAAAGACAACCAAATGGTCTTTGATTTACAGACTGTGATTAAAAATAAAACCATTCGTTACACTACGGATGAATCGTCACCTTCATTGACCTCAGCAGCCTATACAAATGTAATTCCTATGAAAAGTTCTACCATTTTAAAAGCAGCAGTGTTTGATGATCAGAAAAAGCTAGGACGCGATTTCACACTAACATTCAATAAACACAAAGCTGTAGGCAGTCATATAACACTCAACCCTAAACCACACAAAGCCTATGCAGGAAGCGGCAAAGAAGGATTGATCAACGGAATCTCAGGAAGTGATACACGTTACGGCGATAAAGAATGGTTGGGCTTTTGGGGAGACAATGTGACCATCACACTTGAATTTGATTACCCAAAAAAAATCAGTTCTATTTCCACACGCTTTTACAATGCTAATGGACAATGGATTTACGCGCCAAAAGAAATGCGAATCAATTACATTAACAAAGACACTGGAAACAATGAATCTCAAGTGATGAATGTTCATAAAAATGATGCAACCATCGTACCGTATACTATCAATTTCAAAGAAACTACCATACAAAAACTAGAAATCACCATTCCGAGTTATGGAATTATTCCTGAGGGCAAACAAGGTGCCGGCAATAAAGCATGGACATTTTTGGATGAGATTGTTGTTAGGTAGGTTGTTGGGTTTTAGGTTTTGGGTGTTTGGTAAAAATTAACTTATAATAATTGTAAAAATGACGTTAGAATATTGGAATGAATTGGCTAAGCAAACACTGCTTATAAGTTCGTTATTAAGTGGTTTTTCAATTGCTGTAGTCGCGAATTTGTTAGTGTCAGATACAAATAAAAAATTGACCAATGCTATTTTAAAAGCTGCCACACTAGCCGCAGGTTGTTTTTTGATCTCTGTTTTTGCTATGGTGAATATTGTCATGACAACTACTCCTGGTGGCTATATTACAAATGTGACTATCGATGATTTTCAAGTCTCCAGAATCATTGGACTCATCACATTTATGATTGGTCTTTTCGCCTTAGCGACCATGATTGCTTTATCAGGTTGGACAAAGTCAAAAAAAGTAGGACGCTTTACCACTACAATTGGGATACTCACGCTCATTCTTATTTTTATAACGATGACACGATTTAGTTCTTGAGTTGAATACTAACTAAAATTTATAAAAACATTACTAATGAAAAAAATAGTAATTCTAATCATAGCCATTACACCACTTACAGTACTTGGACAGCATTTAAAATGTTGTCAATCAGTTACAGATGTAGCATCGTATTTGAGTGGTATATGGAAACTACAATCCGACGCTGAATCTTTCTTTAAATATACTTTTGAAGACGGAAAAGGTCATCTTACAGAAATGCTAGCGGCTGATGAAAAAGGAGAATATATAGTAGTAAATGATCATCCTTTTGTTGAAATAATACAATATGAGCAAGGTTTCAAATTAAAGTATATTGATCTGTATCATACCTCAATAGTTGAGTTAAAATACGTAAATGCTAAAAAAATGATCTTAATCACAGATAAAAAAGAAATCGAATATGTAAAAATATCCGATTAAGGAAATGTTACACTAATCATTAAGTATTAAAAATCATATCAACAATTGAATAATAAAGCCTATCGGAAACAATTTTTAAATGATATCTTTGAAAATGAACTCGAGTTTGAATTTGAACTTGAAGAATTAACAAACCAACAAAAATATCTGCTTCAAACATGCTCCTAGAAATTTGTGCAAATTCGTATCAATCAGCAATGAATGCTGCAACAGCAGGTGCAGAACGTATTGAATTGTGTTCAGAATTGGCTGTTGGTGGTGTTACGCCTTCGTATGGATTGCTCACGAAAGTATGCAAAGACCTCCAAATTCCCATACATGTGCTGATTCGTCCCAGAAGTGGCGACTTTACCTATTCGGATGTAGAATTTGAAATCATGAAAGCAAATATTGAATTGTGCAAAGAATTGGACTGTGCAGGTATTGTTTCTGGCATATTACATTCAGATTTTACGATAGATCAAAAACGCACCAAAGAATTGATTGCATTGGCAAAACCGCTTTCATTTACGTTTCATCGCGCATTTGATTGGATTCCCAATCCGAAGGAAGCTGTGCAAGTCTTAGCGGAATTAGGTGCAGCTCGTGTGTTAACTTCTGGACAAGCTCCTACTGCTGAAGAAGGCACTGCTTTATTGGCAACATTACAAGAAATTGCTGGAAATAATCTAATTATTATGCCTGGTGGCGGAATCAATCCTGAGAATGTTGTAGTATTTAAAAAATTTGGTTTCCAAGAAATTCACTGCTCAGCGACAAGTCTACAGCAAACCATCAACACTCCTAACATTTCTATGAACAGTCAACAAATGATCAGTGATACACACGTAGCGATTTCAAACACAGAAAAAATTAAACAAATACGCAAAGGTATTCATTCATGAAAAATAGTTTAAAAATAAGTATCCTAGCCATTCTTTTGTGTTCAGCATGCAAGGAAAAAGAGCTTAGAAGTATTGGTGATAGAACCGTGACAGTATTTAAAAATGAAAATGTCTATTTTGACATGGCATTCAAAGAAGATCCTGAGCTTATCATCAACGGAATGTTACGACTAGATGCTGGACGCGTTGTTTTGAACAAAGTTAGACTTCCAAATTACGAGTTACAACCCAAAGTTACCATCGATGTCACACTAACTTCAAATGGAGATCCTTGGGATAAATCTGGCTCATTATTTATCATCCCAAAAACAGCTGATTTGACCACGATTGATTTTGAAGACGGAAAATTTGATCTCAAAGCACTGAACCAAAAATTTCCAGCAGTGTCAAGTTTCCAAAAAGACAGTCTTCTGCATCAACCAAATGTAGAAATTCTACGTTTTATGACGCCTTTTGGTGTGGGACATTTTAATGATCATGAACGTGTAAAAGACCGCAAACCTGTGTACATTCCAAAATGGGAAAACGAAGTGCGCTGGTCGCAAGACATTACACACTTATTACCTTTATTGGAAGGCGAAGTATATATCGGAGTGTTTATTGACACTTGGACCAAAGAAGGTTACAACATCACAGCGACGCTCAATTTTAAAGAGAGTGACGCTCCCAATCATGCAAAAAAACAACAAACGGTACTTCCGTTACTAAATACTATCAAATACGCTTCCGATCAGCGTTTGTATGATGAATTTGCGCGCTCAGACCTAGAAATTTCTTTTGATCTTCCTAAAACAGCTGATAATGCCAAATTATATTACACTACTACAGGGCATGGCGGACATTCTGGCGGTGATGAGTTTGTAAAAAAACGAAATCAAATTTCAATTGACGGCGAAACCATTCGATCTTTTATTCCTTGGCGGGATGATTGTGCGAGTTTCCGACGTTTCAATCCGACTTCTGCCGTGTGGAAAGCCAATGAATTTTATGACGACGTCGATGACTGTGAAAAAATTGCTTCCTCTGATTTATCACGTTCCAATTGGTGCCCCGGAAGTGATGTAGCGCCAGATGTGATGCCTCTCAGTAGCTGGTTACGTGCCAAAACAACACATACACTCAACATAGCAATCCCCGAAGCGCAAGAAGCCAAACAAAACGAAAACAATTATTGGATGGTTTCTGCTTATATCGTATACGACAATGAATAAATTTTTAACACTTTTATTGGTACTACTCTTTGTAAGTTGTGCCAAAGACGATCAACCAACTGTAGCAACCATTCACCAAAATTGGGAATTTAAAGCGCAACCCGATTCCATTTGGAAAGCTGCAAATGTTCCTGGAAATGTGTATTCTGATTTGTTACGACACAAAGAAATACGCGATCCTTTTTTTGGGGCGAATGAACTCAGCGTGCAGTGGGTTCCTACCAAAGATTGGGAATACAAAACTACATTCAATCTGGATGAAGAAACTTTGCAAGATTCAAACATTGAACTCACGTTTGAAGGCTTGGATACATACGCAAGCATTTACCTCAACGACTCTTTGATTGGAAAAACAGACAATGCGTTCCGAACGTGGAAATTTGATATCAAAGACTTGGCGAAAGCTGAAAATTCGTTGCGCATTGGATTCCAAAAAACAAGTGTTCATGAAGATGCAGAAACAGAAAAACTTGAGTATTTATTAAATCCTGGGATACGTGTTTTTACACGAAAAGCACAATTTCAATACGGTTGGGATTGGGGACCAATTATCAATACTTCGGGCATATGGAAACCTATCAAAGTCCGTTCTTGGAATAACTTGAAGCTGGACGATGTTTTCTTTAAACAAGAAAAACTCACAGATTCTTTGGCTTCTATCAGTGTTGAATATACCATTTCCGCTAATGAAGATGTAAAAGATGCCTCTTTTGAAGTCAAGCGTGGTGAATATGTACACACAGTCAAATTTCCTATCTACAAAGGCACACATACGTATGCAACTCGCATTCAAATTGAAAACCCAAAACGTTGGTGGACATTTAATTTGGGCGAACCATATTTTTATGAGTTTAAAACTACGCTGAGACACAAGAACCAGATCAAAGGAACACAAACCTCAAAAGTTGGTTTGCGAACCATTAAGTTAATTCGTGACAAGGACAACTATGGGGAAACGTTCTATTTTGAACTCAACGGCGAGCCTGTATTTATGAAAGGTGCCAATTACATTCCGCAGCACAGCATGCAAGACAAAGTTACGGACGCACATTATGAAAAATTGTTGAACGATGTAAAAGACGCCAATATGAATATGTTGCGCGTTTGGGGCGGCGGTATTTATGAAAATGATATTTTTTACGAATTGTGTGACGAAAAAGGCATCCTAGTTTGGCAAGATTTTATGTTTGCTTGCGCGATGTATCCTGGCGATAAAGCATTTTTAACGAATGTACAACAAGAAGCGATCGATCAAGTGAAGCGTTTGCGGAAATATGCGTCGCTTGCGCTTTGGTGCGGTAATAATGAAAATAATGAAGCATGGCACAATTGGGGCTGGCAAACTGATAAAACAGAAGCACAGAAAAAGGAAATTTGGGATAGTTACATCACTGTTTTTAATCGAATTTTACCAGAAACTGTTGCCAAATACAATCCGTCAATTTCCTATTGGGAAAGTTCGCCAAGTTACGGTCGTAGAGATGCCAGATCGTTTACAGAAGGTGATAATCACGATTGGGCTGTTTGGCATGGCGGCGTGCCTTTTGAACGTTTTGAGCAAAAAATACCGCGCTTTATGAGTGAATTCGGATTTCAGTCGTTTCCGTCGTATGAAGCCATTCGTTATTTTACTGGCGAAGATAGTATAAGCATCAATCACGATAGTTATATTACACATCAAAAGCATCCGAGAGGTTTCAAGCTGATTCGTGAATATATGGAACGTGATTATCCTGTGCCGACTTTGGGAGAAGATTATGTATACATGAGTCAACTAACGCAAGCCAAAGGAATGACCATGGGTATGGAAGCCGAACGTCGTGCAATGCCGTATTGTATGGGAAGTTTGTATTGGCAACTCAACGATTGTTGGCCTGTTGTTTCATGGGCAAGTATTGATTTTATGGGCAATTGGAAAGCCACACATTACAAAGCCAAAAAATCGTTTCAAGATGTGTTGATTTCTTCTATTGTAGAAAATGATACCATCAACACATATATTGTTTCGGATAAATTACAAGCACTTGAAGGTGAGTTGACACTTGAGTTTTTAGATTTTGCAGGAGGCAATGCGCATACAGTGCTACAAAAGATCACAATTCCTGCCAATACAAGCACACTAGTAGCCAAAACAGCACTTTCTGACATTAAAGTACATCCTGATCGTTACGTGATGAAAGGAACTTTTAGTTTCAGTCCAACAGGAAATGCTATTGAAAATGCCAACCAAACAACCGATCTTTTCTACGTGGCGCGTCCCAAAGACTTAAAATTACCCGAAGAAGATATTTCCACAAAAATCACAAAAATTGATGGCGGATTTTCCATAGAAGTTTCAGCAAAAACATTGCAAAAAGACGTGTTTTTTTACACAAAAAACAAAGGACATTTTTCAGATAATTTCTTTGATGTATTGCCAAATCAAACCGTGACAATTACATTTTTAACTGCTGCAGCTACGCTAGATGATTTACAATTTAAAACCTTGAATGGTATTCAAAGAAGCGTATCTTTGTAACCATGAAAAAATCGATTTTTATTGTTTTTACAATTTTTGTGGGTTTTATTTCCTGTACGTCTAAACCCAATCCAGAAGCGCTGATTGGCAAACATACGTTTTCGCTCCTACAGAAAATGAACGATCTTTCACAAGAAGAATTTAACTCCTATTTTTTATCCCTGAATGAATTGCGTGAACTAGCCAAAGACACAACTATTCAGGAAACGTTTCGAAATGCTGTAACGAATGTCACGCAAGAAGTGCATTCACGACGATTACAACAATCCTACACAATGATTAAAGAATCGGGCAAACGTTTTCAAATTGACTGGACAGCAATTACGTTTAGAGAATATCCATACACCATTCGAGATGCGAGTGGTATTGCTTTTCAAGATGGGTTTGTTGCTTTTGACCACAACGAAAAAAAGTTTGTCACTAAAATTGTTTCTATTACTTTTAAAGGGCAACAACGTTTGTTTAATTTGTCGAATATCGAACCTGTGCGGAAACAATAAATTTGACACTTTAGTCCATGAAAAAACTACTTATTCTGCTATTTTGCTTGTCTTTTTTGGGAATGTTCACGGCTTGTGAATCGAATTATGTTTCGCATCAAAATGTGGGGAAACATGTGTTTCAAATTTTACAAACCCTTGATACTACATCGAAAGAGACTTTCCGCAATCATTTCTTAGTTTTTGAGCAGCTTCAAAAAATGGTCAGCACGGTAAATGAAGGCGATAAACTGATTCCAAAAATCGCAGAAATGTCCCCAGAAGCGTACAATTCGGATATTGAAAAAATCTACAACCTCATCAAACAAGATACCGAAAAACATTCCATTCGCTGGAAAGAGATTGAATTCGTTGACTACAAATACCAAACCACCAGAAACCGAAGTATGACGTTGAATTTTGGCACATTATTCTTTAAAAATCAACAACAAAACTTTCAAATTTATATTTATTGGCTTACCGATTTGCAAGTTTCTGGCTTGCTGGGCTTGGGTGGATTGCAACCGATACAATAGAATTACAACGAAAATGTTTTAATGCTGGTTTTATTTGTCTATTTTTAAAAGGAATAAGCTACGCACACATGAAAAAACTACAGTTGGTACTAGTTACACTGATGATTGCCTGTATGAGCTCATCGTGTAAAACGACAAAAGGTGTTACCAATTTTGATGAATTTGGAACATATGTCTTTTCTATTTTAAAGGATTTTGACAACCTAACCAAAAATTCTTATGTCAATACTGTAGTAACAGCTGATGAAATCAAAACATTTGGAGAACAAAATGCTGCGACGTTATCTCCAAAAAACAAGAAAGATATTGACGGTCTCAATAAGAAAGATTATACAATTCGAATGGCAAGAGACTATTATCGTATCAATGAAAGGGCTGAAAAAGCAGGAATTTCTTGGGATACGATTGAATATGTGAATTATAAGTATGACTTTACAGATGAAGGTGGCATGCGAAGCAATGTGGGTACA
>JBCCLS010000135.1:0-7733 GCA_039026835.1 Bacteroidota bacterium
AGCGGATTCGCTATTGTTTTATTGTATTGAGCAGCTTCAAAGTCAACATTGATTGCAAGTTTCTTTCCTTCAAAATTTGAATCAATTGTTTCTGCCGAAGTACATATAATCAGTTGTGCATTTGCATCTTTTAGGATGAAGGCTTCTCTTTCCTTCGCTGTTTGAATATCAATTGGCAAGTAGATGGCTTTCGCTTTTAAAACTGCCAACATTGCAATTAACAACCATTCGTTTGTGTCTAATTTTAGTGCTATTACCGAATTGGCTTGTACTTGGTATTTTTCTACCAAACAGTTTGCGAGTTGATTGGACAACGTATCTAGCTCAGTATAGGTATAATTTTTTGTCGGTGTTTGTATCGCAATTGCATTGGGAGAAATGGCACATTGCTTCTGAAATAGTCCGACTAATGTTTCGCTCTCTTCATAAATAACATCCGTATTGTTGTACGTTTTTATAAATTTTTGTTCTTCATCTTTTGATAAGTACTTAAGTGATGCTATTGATTTTGAAGGTTGTGCAATTATTTCTTTTGCTAAATTTTTGTAATGATATAGCAGTTTTTCAATCATTTCATTTTCATATACATCGGTTCGGAATGTAATTGAAAACAATAAGGTATCTTCCATTTCTTCAAACGAAATTGCCATATCAAATTTTGACATGCAAGGTCCAATGTCTACAACGTTCTCTAAGTCGATTCCCTGCACTATTTTTCGTTCGGAACGATCGCCAATATTCTGTAAAGAAAGAATGATATCAAATACTGGATTTCTACTTGTATTTCGTTCCAGTTTTAAATCTTCAACAATACGATCAAAAGGATACATTTTGTGTGCGTAGGCTTGCAATGTGGTCTCCTTTATTTGATGGAAAATAGTTTCAAAACTATCTTCTGGATTGATTTGATTGCGCAAGGCCAGAGAATTTACATAGAATCCTATCTGTTCTTCTAAATCGGCATGATCTCTACCTGCAATTCCAGTTCCGATAATGATATCTTTTTGATTTGTATAGCGGTAGAATAGTACATTCCAAATGGCGAGCAAACTCATGAATAAGCTTCCGCCATTTTCTTTGGAGAACTTACGCAATTCTTTCGTAAGCTCCTCCATGATGAACACATTCATACTGCGACCATTGTACGTCATAACTTGTGGTCGCTTTTTAGTTGTTGGCAAGTTTACTACTGGAATATTTCCTGATAACTGCGTTAACCAATAGTTTTTACTATCCTGAAAAGCTGGGGTTTCTTGTTGTGCCAATTGCCATGCTGCATAGTCTTTATATTGTATTGGCAAACTAGGCAATGTAGGAGTTGTATGTGATTTGAACGCTTCATAAAAAGTCATGATGTCTTTGGTCAATACTTCCATAGACCAACCATCACTTATGATATGATGCATGTTGTAATACAATACAAATTTGTTGTCTGGAATGCGATATACGTGAATGCGTAACAGCGAGCTTTCTTCCAAATTGAAAGCTTTGAATGAATCCTGATCTACTAAATCCTGTACATATTCTAAAGAATGTTCTTCCTGAGATCGATCGATGAAAATACGATCAATTTCTATGGCTGATACTGGCGTAATCCATTGTTTTATTTCTTTTTGAGCATCTTCTTTAAAATACGTTCGTAAAATTTCATGACGCTCAATTACTGCCAATACTGCTTTCTTTAACATGGAAATATTGTAGGCTTCTTCTAGTACAATATAGTTTGGCATATTGTACGCTGTAGAAGCTTCTTCATCAAACTGACTCACGACCCAAAGACGTTTTTGCGCATCTGACAATCGATAACTTTCAGCCTCAGGAATTGCAGGAATCGTTACGGTATCAGCCTTTGTATTGGACGTATATTTTTTAAGAAATGCCACCAAATCTTGTTTGTGTGTACGTATTTCTTCAATTAAATTCGGATCAATTTGTGGTTGATCAAAACTTAATTCTAAATCGTCTCCGTTAAGACTGATACTGATATTATTTTTTTCTAATTTTTGTATTAGATGTACCATATACTGTTTTAGATTTTAATGACGTTTGTACGTGTTTTTTGTTGTTCGTCATTAATAATTTTAAGCGCACTGTCTATTTCGCTTGCCAATTCTTTAATGGTTGGTTTTGAAAAGAAATCGAGCAGATTTAGCTCTATTCCATAAAATTTATGCATGCGTTTGATAAGTGTCATTGCTTTTAACGAATCGCCTCCAAGTTCAAAGAAGTCTTCTGTGATTCCGATTTTATCAAAGCCAAAGAATGATTGCCAAATAGCACTTAAGCTTGTTTCTGTTTTGGTTTTAGGTGCAACATAGTTGCTCGTGTCTCGTACTTGTAAAGCTGCTTCTGAGATCGTTTCTGTGTCGTCAACAACTTCTTGAGAAGCATGTTCCAAGATCATATTAGGATCTTTACGAGACAGAATAAATTGTTGAAATTGTGTTTGATTGTGTGTGTTTTCGAAAATATCAATGATTTCTTTTGGTGCGATAGCGCCAATTCCTAATCCATCAAAATTGATACTTGTCCAATGTGATAATTCGTGTTTATGATGTTCTAAAAATGCATCTATAAATCTGTTGGCAACAGCATAAGCGCCATAGGATAATCCTCCTAAAATGGCAGCCAAACTGGAAGTTATCCAAACAAAATCAAGTTCTTTATGCTTGAATGTTTTGTATAGATTCAACGTTCCATTGATTTTTGGTCCAAACTGCGCCAACGTACTTTCCTCATCAATTGATTCTACAAATTTGAACGTGTTGTTATCAATGTTTCCTGCGGCATGAATGATTCCTGAGATTTCACCATGATTTTGGGTAATTGTTTCTATGGTTTGCTCCACAGATGTGGCGTCTGAAACATCCATTTGATAGTAATGCACCGCATGATGTATTTCCTGAAGCTTTTGCAGTTTTTGAAACTTTGGATGTTCCAAAGCGCTTGCTGCTTCTGGTAATGGCGATCGTCCTGTGAGAATCACCGTGGCTTTGTACGTTTCTATAATGTGTTTGGTAAGTAAGTTTCCTAAATATCCTAATCCACCTGTAATAAGGTATGTTTTTCCTTTTTCAATTGTTGGTTGCGCTTTCCACTCGTCTATAGCAATGCTATCATAAAAATCTACCCATCTACGATTGTTGCGAAAGGCAATGGTTCCTGAAGTTTCATTGAAATACAGTTCATTTTTGATGGCTTCAATATGTTTCTGATGTACCTTTTCAGTATTTACATCGACGTGTAGTGCTGTAATGTTTGTATTTTCTTGTGCACAAACATTTGCAATCATACTTAGCGTATCTGCTGAAATATTCAAGTGTTCATCTCCTAAGACATCATAATTGAAATCAGCCAAGAACATGATTTTTTTCTGTGCAGCTTCAGAAGCAATCAATTCTTTACACGCGTGCAATACTGTTGAGAATTCGGCAACAATTTCTGTTTGTTGTGTGCCTTCAAATTTCCAATTGTATACTATGTTTTCTATCTGCGTATGTTCTCGCGAAAGCGAACTAAATACCTGCGTCAAATCTTCTAGCACATTGAGACGAATCCCAAATTTTGTATCCGTTATTTGTGTAAATATTGGTGCTTTTACAATTTCAATAACAGTATTTCCATCTGTAATTAATGATTGTATTAATGCTGTTGCTACTTCGTTTTTTTCGGAGAATACGATATAATTTCCTGCTGTTTTCACTGTTGTTTGCGTTGGCAATTGCGCTGTTTTCCATTTGCGTTGATGGTACCATTTTTCATACGGCAACATGCCATTATTTAATAATGTATGATGCGCTACACTGCTGTGTACATCCACTTCTACAGGAAATACATGTTTGTCAAAGTTGTAGGTTGGCGCTGAAATTTTATTTCGAACTTCATGTGCATAATATGCTTCCCAATCAATTTCTATTCCTTCACTCCAAAGTGTCGCCAAAGCATCTACAAAATATAGATTGTCATTGAACTGTTCTTTTGGATGACGCATACAGCCTACGATAGTGTGATTGGCATCTTTGCCAAGTTGTTTGTAAAAGGAACGCATAGATTTTCCTGGTCCAACTTCAATGAATACAGAATTTGGTGTCTGTAATAAGTATTGTAATCCGTCGGCAAAACGAACTGTTTCACGCAAGTGACGCGACCAATATTGTGGTGACATTGCAGCTTCTTTTGTGATTGGTTTTCCTGTACTATTGGAAACAAAAGGTATTGTTGGTTCGGATAGCGTTATGGTAGCAAATACGTTTTCAAAATCGGATAACATGCTGTCCATCATTTCAGAATGGAACGCGTGTGATGTTTTTAAGATCGAGAACGGTATTTCTTTTGCTGTCAGTGCTTCTGTAAAAGTATTGATGCTTGCATTATTCCCAGAAATAATACAGGAATCTGTGGTATTGATGGCAGCTACAGATAGCGCGTCGCTTAGGAATCCTTGAATTTTAGTAGCCGAAGCGCCAACAGCCACCATACTTCCTTCTTCTATCGCGCTCATTAATTGCGCACGCTTGGTGATGAGTTTTAAGCCATCTTTTAATGAAAATACATTTGCAATACAAGCTGCTGTATATTCTCCTAAGCTATGACCAATCATTTGTTTCGGTACAATTCCTAATTTTATCAAATAGCGTGCTAAGGCATATTCTACCAAAAATAAAATAGGTTGTGTATAGCGCGTATTGTTGATTTTATCAACGTCTTGTATATTAGTCCCATACCCTATAATATCTTTATAGGATTCGCCTGTAATTTCAGATAAGATAGCAAAACCTTCGTCTACAATTTCTTTAAAGGCAACTTCCGTAGTGTACAAATCCTTTGCCATTTCAAGGTATTGATTTCCTTGTCCTGGAAACATAAACACAATAGCATTGTTCTTTTTAGCCAACACATACTCCTTTTTTTGTTGGATAGAAGAAATTGCTACTGTTTCTCCCGTGTTTTTATATAACAGAAACTTTCTGTTGTTGAATCCTGTTCTTCCTGTTTGTAAAGTGTATGCAATATCTGCAAGATTGGAAGTTGGATGTTCTTGTATGAATGTTTGTAAATCTTCTTTGTAATTGGCTACTGACAAAGCTGTTTTTGCTGAAAAAGGCATGAAAACATACGGTCTTCCTAAATTTTCTTGCAGAACTTTTTCATAAGCTTCCATCACCAAATGGACATTGGTTCCGCCAATGCCAAAGCTACTAACGCCAGCACGTAATGGTTTTCCATTGACAGGTTTCCATTGGGTTAATTTATCATTTACGTAGAAAGGTCCGGATACAAAATTGATTTCAGGATTTGGTCCTGCATAGTGTAGCGATGCTGGTATTTGTTTGTTTTGTAATGCCAACGATGTTTTGATTACTCCAGCTACACCAGCTGCTGCATCTAAATGTCCTAGATTTGATTTGATAGAACCTATAGCACATGCATGTGATGTATCATTTTGAAATGCTTTGTTGAGCGCTTCAATTTCAATGGGATCACCTAGTTTTGTTGCCGTTCCATGAGTTTCTATGTATGAAATAGTATTGTACGGAACATTGGCAACTTTATGTGCCAACATGATACATTCGGCTTGACCGTTAATACTTGGAGCAGTATACCCAACTTTTCTTTTTCCATCATTGTTTGCCGCTGAAGAACGAATAATTGCATAGATATGATCGTTATCGTTTACCGCATCTTCCATTCTTTTGAGTGCTATGATTGCACCACCATTTCCTTTAATACTTCCTGTTGCATCATTACTAAATGCCTTGCAATGTCCGTCTTTAGAGGTAATCATTCCTTCTGCATAAAAATAGCCTTTGTAATCTGAGCAATCAATACTTACACCACCAGCCAATGCTACAGAACATTCACGCATGAGTAAACTTCTACATGCTAAATGGATAGAAGTTAACGAACTTGAACATGCTGTTGATGAAAAGTAACTTGGTCCTCTAAGGTTTAAGCTATACGAGATTAATGTACTGATATAATCTCTGTTGATTAATTGTGATAAAAAGAATGGATTTACATTTTTAGGACTCGAAATTGCCGAATATGCCAACCATTCAAAGTTATGGGAAGCTGATAAATAAACACCAATCTTTTTTGCATATGTAGAAGGAATACAATTGGCATCTTCCAAAGCTAGCCAAGCAAGTTCATGTAACATACGAATTTGCGGATCCATTGCTTTGGCTTCATCTTTTGTGTATCCAAAAAAAGCATAATCAAAGTTTTCTACGCCAGCAACTACTGAGTTTACCGGCACATAATCAGGATCTTTTACTATTGATTCTTCTAAACCAAATTCTGCAAGTTCTTCTTCTGTGTAAAAGGTAAGTAACTCATTTCCTTGCTGTAGATTTTTCCAGAAAGCACGGATATCTTCGGAACCGTGAAATTTTCCAGAAAGTCCTACAATGGCAATATCTTTTTTTCTAATTGTTTTTTCCATAAATAAAGAAAGTAATGATGTGATGTATAGCGCTATTCGTTCATTGATGTAATGAAATCGTCTAATTCCTCAGATAAATCTGGTTCAATTTCAAATTCCATAGCAGGATTACTAGGTTGCGCTTCATTTGAGTATACATTTACTATAAAGTCATTGACTGTGGTATGCTCAAACAAGGCTAGTGGCTTGATATCTGTATTGAATTCGTTGTTGAATTTTTCTAAGATTTGAATGAGCTTGATAGAATTCATTCCCATGTCAAAGAAATTATCATACACTCCAATTTTAGAAGCATCTGTATCCAAAACAATACTTACAATTTCTATCAATCGTTGTTCTACTTCATTTCGCGGTGCTATGTATTCAACTGTACTTGCTAAATGTGTTCCCGTGATTAGAGGTAATTTTTTCGTATCTATTTTTCCATTAATGGTCAACGGGAAGTTTTCTATTTGTATGAAAGCACTTGGAATCATGTAATCTGGCACTCTTGTTGCCAAGAAGCCTCTGATGTTTGTACTTGTTTCTTCTACAGTAGATGTGATGTAAGCAACTAGCTCTTTCTCTACTGCTGTTTCATCCTTGATTAATACAGCAACTTCCTGAATGGTATCCTTCGCACTTATTTGTTGCGCTATTTCTCCTAGTTCTACACGGTGACCGCGTATCTTCACTTGATGATCCGTTCGTCCCATGAAGTGTAAATATTCACCATTGATCCATTTTACTAAATCGCCCGTTTTGTATAATTTTTCTCCTTCCTTGAATGGATGTTGGATGAACTTCGCTTCCGTCAATGCTTTATTGTTGAGATAGCCTTTTGCCAATCCTAATCCTGAGATATGCAATTCACCTGAAACACCATCTGCTACCAGTTGATTGTTTTTATCTAAAACATACACCTGTGTATTCTGAATTGGTTTTCCTATGAGGATATTTGCTGCTGAATCCACTTTGTACACCACACAACCAACCGTTGCTTCCGTTGGTCCATATTCATTGTAGATACTAATCGCTGGATTCATCTTTTGTAACGTCTCAACATGAGAAGCTTGCAATGCATCTCCTCCAACAATGGCTACTTTTAATTGTGCACTTTCTAAGTCTAACGATTGTAAAACAGTAATGTGTGCTGGTGTAAGTTTGATATGTGAATGTCCGTTTTCACTATATGATTTCAGCACAGTTGTGATATCGTGACTTGCGCCATACGTTGTGAGGCTTCCACCAGAAATTAATGGTAAAAATGTACTGGTAATTGTTAAATCGAACGCGATAGAGGTAAATA
>JBCCLS010000136.1:0-7732 GCA_039026835.1 Bacteroidota bacterium
AAAGTTGGGTTTTAAAAAGTTTGGTCTAAATTAAACTTACATTTAATTAACATTAATTTTAAAATTAAAAAACCGCATATCATCAATTGATACGCGGTTTTTATACTATATATTTCTTCTTACAAGAACATCTTCAAATTGAGTTGCTTAGGCTTCAATCATATCACTGACAGCTGCTAAATAACGTTCTGCATCTAAAGCTGCCATACAACCTGTACCGGCAGCAGTAATTGCCTGACGGTATTCTTTATCTTGTACATCACCTGCAGCAAATACGCCCGGAATGTTGGTTTTGGTAGATTTTGCTTCTGTGATTAAATATCCTGTTTCATCCATGGTTAAAATATCTTTAAACATGTCTGTGTTTGGTTTGTGTCCAATTGCAATAAACACACCTGTTACGTCCAATTCACGTTTTTCTTGCGTTTGATTGTTTACCACGCGAACACCTTCTACAACCATTTTTCCTAGGACTTCATCCAACTCTGTGTTAAAAAGTACTTCTAGGTTTTCAGTAGCATTTACACGATGTTGCATTGCTTTACTAGCACGCATTTCATCTCTACGGACTAACATGGTTACTTTTCTACACAATTTTGCTAAATATGTCGCTTCTTCTGCAGCAGTATCACCGCCACCGACAACAATCACATCTTGACCTTTGTAGAAAAATCCATCACACGTAGCACACGCAGAAACTCCACCACCGATTAAACGTTGTTCACTTTCCAATCCTAAATATTTGGCAGAAGCGCCTGTAGAAATAATCACAGTTTTGGCTAAAAATTCTTTTTCTTCCGCACCATCACTCACATATACTTTATGAATGCCACCAGATTCAGTAGCAAAATCAACTCGTGTAGCAAATCCGAAACGTACATCAGTTCCAAAACGAGTCGCCTGATTCTTTAAATCTTCCATCATGGCAGTGCCATCAGTACCGTTTGGATATCCTGGAAAGTTATCAACTTCCGTCGTCGTCGTCAATTGTCCTCCTGGTTCCATTCCTGTATACATCACAGGATTCATGTCGGCTCTAGCGGCATAAATTGCAGCTGTGTAGCCTGCTGGTCCACTTCCTATAATTAAGCAATCTAATGCTATATTTGTATCTGACATATCCTTTTTCTATTTATTAATGACTGATAACAAAAGTAGTTTTTTATCTGAAGTTCTTACATAAAATTTATCAACAAAATCTATGATACATTTAATATTTCTATGGTTGCCTATTGTACGTGTCATTTTGCTTCAAAAATTAGAGAATGATACACATCCCTAAACTCTTTTTGCATTACATTGCCAAAACGATGCTTACAAATAGTAACATTGGCATTAGACAATTCTACTTGCCATACTCACTAAAAATTGTACGCCATTGTCAATATTGGCAATGGCATCAGCTTTTGCAGTATTAGAAGCAGCTGCATCGTTAATTTCTTTAAGAACTTTTATAGCATTTTCATTCGAAATTTTACTTTCTTTAATGAATTTATCAATTTCTGAAATACGCATGCTTGTTAAACTTGCAATGGTTGTTTGAAATTCTGCATCTGTTTGTGCGCCAGCCTGATTTGCCAAGCTATCCCAATCTATTCCACTCATCTGTTTTAAATTTTTAGTTGTTTCCTTTAATTTTTGATTCGATACTTAGAAGCTTGTTAAAACCATTTCCCGTTTTGATCAATAAGCTGTCTAAATGATGTTGAATTTTTCCAATATTAAGATTGGTGTGCGTCAAATTCTGAATTTGTTCTAACGTATTAGCTTCCGATTGTTTTAGCTTTACAGCAGACGAAATTAAGTTTTGTAGTGTGGAACTTGCTTGTTGATAACTTGCAAAATTTGCATTCAAAGACGTAATCATTTCATTGCGTTGAACGTCAAGCAAACCTTGAAGCGAATCACGTTTTCTATTGATCACTGGCATCACACTTTTTAAAATATTGGCTAATTCTCCACTCACATCGACACCTGCTGGAATTTTCGATTGAAAATTTTTCACATACGATGGAATGTATTGATTGTTGATAAAATCGTTTACTTTGCCTTTTCGCTCGTCAAAAAGTTTATTTACGAGTGCAATATTCAATTCGTGCATAGAATTAGCTTCTGCAATGAGTTCTTGTGATAAATTCACCGTAGATGCGGGAATAGAGGCACAGGCGCTCACACTTATCACAATAAGGAGCGCTGCAATACTTCGTATAAAAAATTTCATGTGTTGTTACTATTTTGAAGGGTTAGGGTTTGAAATGTATGATTGAATTTATTGAAAAATAGATTTTATTTTATTGATAATTCCTTGCAGAATGCTGAAAATCGCATCAGAGGAAAATCCGCCAATCAATGCCAAAACTGCATTGTTGAAAACACTAAAATCTTCTCCAACATTATACGATGAAACAATTTCAGACAGAATCAATCCTGAGATAATTCCCAAAATAATCAAGGCAATATAATAGATGGTTTGTTCGGGCATTAGTGTTGCATTTTTGATGCCTTCGCTGATACTTTTCAACAAATAAAACATCACGCCCAAACCTGAAATCGCACATAAAAATAGCATGTTCAACAAAAGTGATTTTCCGCTATTGCTCAAAATACCTTTGGAAAGCGAATCTGAATTGACCTCTTTTGAGAGCGAAGTCCCAATGAAAACTAGTAAAAATACAACTGCCAAAATGATCAAATTCCGAATCATCGGCAATCGTTGCATGAGACTTTTTTTACTTTCATCTTTAGAAACAATGTTAAGATATGCAATCGATTTTGGCGTAGCGGGTGCAATATTTTTTACCAGAATATTATGTGCGTTGATCAAATCGCTGATATTATTACTTTCAATCAACGTGTTTACGTCTGTATTGATGGTTTTCCCGCTGTTCATGGCAAACATCAACATATTTTCGAGCTCGCGTTTCAAATTAATCATCGTTCGATCTGATACTCCTTTAGAGATGCCTTTTGGCGTTTCATTAGCAGTCTTAGTGGCCGTGCCTTTGGTTGTTGCAGCAGTTCCTGTAGGTGTAAACGTAGGAGTTGGATTTGATGTAGCCATTATAATTATTGGTTTTGATCAGTTAGTCAAACATACAATTTAAAAAGCGCATTTGAAAATAGTGGCAAAATCACAACCAAAAATCGAAGGTTTGTACGTAGTTACAGTGTCTTAGTATACGTATCGCTGTCAAAAAATTCTCCAAGACAACCTTACAAATAGAAAATCTTTTCAAACAAAGTTTATCACTAAAATTTGTGCCTTTTCTGAAAGAATTCAAAAAAAGCAGTTTTTTATTTGGAATGATCGTTCTGATATTTATATATTTGTATCGGAATGATCGTTCCAAATTAAGATTTAAACACTAAAAACAAAAATATTATGAGTACTTTACAAGGAAAAACAGCGGTAGTAACTGGCGGAAATAGCGGAATTGGATATGCTTCCGCAAAAAAATTTAAAGAACAAGGTGCTACTGTTATCATTACTGGGAGATCAAAAGAGCGCGTTAGTAAAGCTGCGGACGAATTAGGCGTAACAGGCATTGTGGCTGATGTAACTTCGCTTGATGCGATAGATGATTTGGTACATCAAGTACAAGATTCGCATGGTACTGTGGATGTGCTGTTTGTGAATGCGGGAATTTTTACGCCAGCACCTGTCGGACATATTACGGAAGAAGTATATGATACACAATTCAATATCAATTTTAAAGGTGCTGTTTTTACAGTAGAAAAGTTTTTACCAATTTTAAATGACGGTGCTTCTGTGATCAATTTATCTTCTGTAAATGCGTATACTGGAATGCCAAATACTGCTATTTATGCTGCAACAAAAGCAGCATTGAATTCATATACACGTACTGCAGCTACTGAATTAGCACCTAGAAAAATTCGTGTCAATGCTGTAAATCCTGGTCCAGTACAAACGCCAATTTTCGGAAAAACAGGAATGCCCGAAGAGCAACTACATGGTTTTGCTACTGCAATGCAGGAGCGCATTCCATTAAAAAGATTTGGACAACCTGAAGATATTGCCAACGTAGTTGCCTTTTTAGCCTCTGATGATGCATCATTTATTACCGGAAGCGAATATAATGTTGACGGTGGTATAAATGTAAATCCGTTGTTGGTTTAATAATAAGACTTAATTAGAAATCTGTATTTTTGTAGCGATGGTTTACGCTGTCGCTACAATTGTATTTCCTATGCCAAGAGTAAAAAAATTTAATGAAGAAGAAACGCTGAAAAAAGCCATGTGCTTGTTTTGGCGTAATGGTTTTCATGCAACTTCCATGCAAGATTTGGTAAATCATTTAGGCATCAATCGTGCAAGTATTTATGATACGTATGGCGGAAAAAAGGAACTATTTGAGAAAGCATTTACTCATTACAGAACTACGAATAGAAAACAGTTGCTTTCTTTTTTGGAAAGTCAAGCAGGTGTCAAAGAAGGCTTTCGATCTTTATTTCACGGTAGCATTACAGAAGCGCTCTGCGATGCCGATAGAAAAGGTTGTTTTGTGGTGAATGTAGCTACCGAATTAGTGCCGAATGATGAAGAAATGTTGGCAGTCGTTCAAGAAAATAAAGCATTTATTGAAGAAACATTTACCAACTTTTTGCAATCTGGTATAGATGCTGGTGAAATTTCGGCTGATAAAGACATCAAAAATATTGCTACCCTCCTACACACCTTTTTAAATGGTTTAAAAGTGGTTTCCAAAACAGATACAGACGAAAAAAGCCTACTAACATCTGTAGATACCATGTTGACATTGTTAGATTAAATCGCTACCAACTACTCTTTTTAGCACGTTGCTTTTCGTGTTCTGCTTGCAAGAATTTTAAAATACTTTCTACTTGTTTGTCTACATTTTTAATGCGTAAAATGCTAAAGATCAAGGTTCGTTTGCGCCCATCTGTTAATTTATTAAAAATAGCTTGTCCGTCAGGATCTTGCGCTAAAAACACCTCCAAAACTTCCGGAATCTCCACACCTAGTGGATTCGGATCTTCTTCTAATTTGTATGAAATGATTTCTCCAGCTTCTTTTCCAATTTTTTGTACATATCGTTTGGCAAGCATAATGTAGAAATCGCCATTCCCTAAATGATTCAGTCCGCAACGCAACGTTACATGATCATCAATTGTACAAATCAAACGTGTAGCGCGTTTCTTTTCCCACTGATTCACAACTTCGGCCGTAATCTCCAAATGGTAATAACTTCCGCGTTTTTGCAAGGGTTGAGTGCCTTCGTAGGTCATAATTACTTTTCTTTTCGGTAGGTGAGTGTATTTCCGCTTCCTAAATAACTCAACATCATTGTTTCATCAGAATATTCCAATAAACCATACACCATTTCTTCTTTATCATTTTGTAAACGCAAATATTCCACACCTTCTTCTTCATACAATTCATAGGAAAAGACATTTTCTGGTCCTATTTCAATGCCTTTATAAAACATGATGATTTTTCCATCCTTAACTTCTAATCCTGATTTTTCATCATCAGTACTCATCCAGCGTCCATTGTCTAAACCAACAACTTTAGTAGTGATCAAAGAAGTAGCAGTTTCTCGGAGTTCCGTCTTAAACTCTGCAACAATCGCCTGTTTTGACTTCCATTGATCCGTTACATCCACATTTTGAACGGTAGACATATCTACTTCACCAGATTTTACTGTTTTTTCTTTTTCTAATACACGAATCAATTCATCCTCATGAATATAATAACGTTTCTCTTTACTGGTAAACGGTCCGTTCATCGAAGCTTCACTGTATTCTTGTTCAAACACAAAAAACAATTCATTAGCATGCAAGTAAAATGTACGCACAATAGAGCCGTGTTCGCCCATGCTCCCAAACTTGACTTTTCTAGGAACTCCAGACGAGAAATATCCTTCTTTTTCAAGGAATCCGCCGCCCACTTCTTCTGTAGCAGCTTTTTTTTCGTATGAAGAAAGCTGACTTTCTATCGCAGAAAAATTTGTTTTTATGGCAGAAATCTTGTCGTCTAAAGTGAGCGTTTTTGTAGTTGTTGTAGTGTCTTCTGCCTGTTTTTCAGCAGTAGCAGTTGTAGTGTTTGAAGATTCTTTTTGCTCCTCTTTCGATCCACAAGAAATACAAATACTAAGTATAAAAATGTAGAAAAATAATCGTGAATTCATGCGTGGTTTTAGTTAGTTAGTGTGTCACAAATATAGTTGAATCTGTGTTGAATTGCTAGAAGATGTAGTTGATCGCTGAGATAATTTTGATCGAAAAGCAACATTGACAAAACACGAAAAACATTGAAAATCATAAAATTGGCAACGTTTTTGAAAATATATAATTCTATATTTACAAATAGAATCTTAAAAAATTCCCGATGATCACATTTTCCCACTCACTAAAACACTATTGCTTCTCCCTGTTATTTTGTATCATTTCCATTCAAGTCTATGCACAAAATCCTGTAAAAGACGGACAATGGTATACTATTGAAAGTAACCAAAGAGGGTTAGTTTTGCAAGTACAACCACCGTATGAAAACAATGGTGTTGCTGTGATTTTAGCAAAACGAACACGTCAGGACAATCAACTTTTTCGCTTTGAAGCTATCGGAAATGGTTATTATAAAATTCGCTCCAAAAAACACAACAAATGTTTTGACATTCGTGGCGGAAGCATGGAAAATGGTGGCGTTTTGCAAGTGTGGGATCAAGCCAATGTAGAAAATCAGAAATTTAAACTCGATCGCGCTACAGCAGACAATCAATATTATATCACGGCAAAACACAGTAATAAATCAATTGCAGCAGCGGCGTCATTTCCGAGAGGAAGTACCATTACTCAACAATATGCGGATGGACTTGCCAATGCAATGTTCAAATTTATTCCGCATAAACCAAGACCGCCGAAGCCTACAAAACCATCAAAACCAACATTACTATCTCCGGTTTCAGGAAAGAAAGTCGAAAATAAAAAAGGGAGCGTTATTACATTCGTCTGGAATAAAGTACCAAATGCATCTTCTTATCAATTGATAGTGCAGCATAAAAGTCAAAAAAACACGCTTTTCAATAACTCCGTAAATGGAACTCGTTTTAGCTATACTATGGAAAATCCAATTGAAGCATCATTAGCAAACGATCAATGGCGATGGTGGGTACGCGCAAAAAAAGGAAATACATGGAGCGAATGGAGTACTCCAAACATGCTTTTTTTTACAACTCCAAAACGTACATCCATCACACTCACATCGCCTTTCCAAAATGGAATGTTGCCAAATGGTATTGAAAATACAAACACATCCTACACTTGGAATTTTGATTGGTTAGATGTACCCAATGCAGAACAATATGAAATTCTAATTTCACATCCAAATGACGCCAGTAAATCCTTACACACTAGCACACCTGTATCTTATTATCAACTTACACAACGAGTACACTATAAGAACAATGAACTTCGGGGCTGGAATTGGAAAGTTCGTGTATTTAGGAATGGTTCGTACAGTCAATGGTCAACGCCGAGAACATTTAATGTTATACAAAATAAGCAGCCAAACAATCCAACACCTGTTGTAGTAACCGACAATTTTGCTACGGAAAGCAGTAAAAACTTTAACAAAGCAATCAAGAATAATTTTGCAGTCGAATTGACTAACAAAGTGAATAATAGAAGTACTTCATTAGGCTACAATGTGCAGCAAAATCTCTTTAAGATGAATGAATTTTTTAAAAATTGG
>JBCCLS010000137.1:0-7717 GCA_039026835.1 Bacteroidota bacterium
CCATTAAGGATTTGTCAAAACTACTGTCCTTATCTCTACAACAAAATAAACCTTCCGAAGAAACACAGGAAAGTGATCAATTTGTGATATAGCAATTAAATCGAGTCTTACGACAACCAAAAACGTACTCAAAAACTCAATCCATTGAAAATTAATTTAATAGATAGACTCCTTGAAAATGGAGTCACGCTTACCATTGATAATGGTAGCCTAAAAATCAATGCTCCAAAAGGAGTAATGACAGAAGCTTTATTGGCTGAAATTAAGGAGAACAAAGCGTTTCTTATGAGATTCTTGTCATCGGAAACTAAAATTCCTAAAGCAGCCGTAAATGAAAAATATCCAGTGACAGCAACACAACGTAACTTATGGATTACGAGTCAATATTTTGATGTAAAAACAATTTACAATCTGTGCAGAGCTATTGAACTAGAAGGCGCTATCGTTCCTGAACTATTTGAACAAGCGGCGGCATATGTTACGAAGCGACACGAATCGTTACGGACAAAATTTGAAGAAGACACTTCTGGAAATGTTTTTCAGCGAGTAGCATCTTTTGAGGAAATCGAATCAGTTTTTTCATATGAAGACATTAGTACACACAGTGAAGCGGAAGAAAAGGAAGTAATCAAGGCTTTTAATAATCATATTTTTGATTTAACACAGCCAGCATTATTCAAAATAAAACTCCTTAAGAAAGCAGCTTCACAGTATATTTTCTTGTTCAATTTACATCACATCATTTGTGATGGTTGGTCGATGGAAGTCTTGTCTAGAGAAATTGTACAAGCATACAATTCCTTATTACACAAGCAAGAAATTATACTTCCTGCATTACGTATTCAGTATAAAGATTTTGCTACTTGGCGTGAAGCACAAGATAATGAAGCCGCTAAAAACTATTGGATGCATCGTTATGAGGACGAAATCCCAGTGTTAGAACTTCCTTTTGCGAAAACGCGTCCAAAACTAAAAACATACAATGCCAAAGCTATTTCTTATGATTTTTCACAAGAATTCGGAAAGGCAATGCACAAAATTACCGCTAGTTATGAATTGACCACATTTATGACATTAATGGCGGGAATCAATGGACTCTTTTTTAGATATACCAACAATGCAGACATTGTTTTAGGAACCTCTGCTGCAGGAAGACAACATGCAGATTTAGAAAATCAAATAGGTTTATTCCTGAATATTTTGGCTGTTAGAACCACATTTGAAACCACAGGTTCATTTGCCGATTTAGTCAATGTACAAAAGCAAACATTGGTTGAAGCATATAGTCATCAAAATTTTGGATTAGAATCACTTTTAGAAGCAATCATACTCAAAAGAGATGCTTCTCGTACACCATTATTTGATGTATTTGTCGTATTACAAAATCAGCGAGAGGTTGCTGCACAAAAAAGTCAAGATTTGGATGAAATTAAAGTTCGTCCTAAAAAGCAAGAAATCATTGCGACAGAGTACGATTTAAGTTTTTCATTTACAGAAAATGATCAGCAAGCATTTCGAGTTACCTTAGAATATAATACAGATCTATACGCGCATGATGTAGCTTACAATTTGTTGATGCACTTAGAACAATTTATAATCAACGCAAGTAAAACGCCTGAGAAAGCAGTAGCTAAAATCGACTATATTCCAGCAGCTGAACAAGCATTATTGCTAAACGATTTTAACAATACAGCAATAGCTTATGATACAAAAACAGTACTTGAATCTATTGCGGCATCAGTTTCAGCGACTCCGAATCAAATTGCAATCAATGATGATGACAAAAAACTGACGTATGCGGAGTTGGCCTTACAATCAGATCAATTAGCAGCGTACTTCATCGCAAACGGCATTCAAAAAAATGCTATTGTGGCGTTGAGCATGCCAAAATCAGTACAATTGATTGTTGGTATTTTGGGAATCATGAAAGCTGGTGCAACATATTTGCCGTTAGATCCTTCGTATCCAATCCATCGATTGGATTATGTACTTCAAGATAGCAATGCAGATGTAGTGCTTACAACAAGAGCTATTGCAGCTTTCTTGCCCAAATCAACCAAAACAATCTGTTTTGAAGAGGTAGTACTCTCGGAAAACGCTACAGCTACACTTCCAAATATTGATGCCACACAAACGGCATATATTATCTATACATCAGGGACCACAGGAAATCCGAAAGGAGTGATGGTTACACATCAAAACTTAGTGAATTTCTTTCTAGGATTGGATACAAAATTTGGTGTTGCAGAACAGCTAGAAACTTGGTTATCGGTGACAAGTATGAGTTTTGATATTTCTATTTTGGAAATGTTATGGACACTGACAAGAAGTAGTACAGTGCTATTACAACAAAGTAGAACCGCTGTCATTAACAAAGCAAGAAATATAGATTTTGGGGTATTGTATTTTGCTTCGCAAGATGTAATTACGGAAGAAAACAAATACAACTTATTACTACAAGGCGCCAAGTATGCAGATGCAAATGATTTTAAATCAATTTGGGTTCCAGAGCGTCACTTTAACAACTTTGGTGATCAATTTCCAAATCCTGCTATTGCAGCAGCAGCAGTAGCCGCAACGACAAAAAATATTACCATCCGATCAGGAAGTGTAGTGTTGCCATTACACGATCCTGTGCTCATTGCAGAAGATTGGTCTATGATTGATAATATTTCAGAAGGAAGAGCCGAACTTTCCATTGCTTCTGGTTGGCATCCAAACGACTTTGTATTAGCATCAGATGTTTACAAAGAGCGTCACAAAGTAATGCGTGATCATTTGGAAGTCTTAACAAGCTTGTGGAGAGGAGAAACCATCACAAGAAAAAATGGCGTGGGCGATGATTTCAACTTTAAAATTCATCCAAAACCGATTCAAAAAGAGTTAACGGTTTGGATTACAGCTTCAAGAAGCATCGATACATTCAAATATGCTGGAAGCATTGGTGCTAATGTATTAACGCGTTTATTAGGTCAGAATATTGATGAAATAGGAGTGAAAATTGAGGCGTATCGTGAAAGCTTGGCAGCACATGGATACGATCCAAACAAAGGAAAAGTTGCCATCATGCTGCATACATTCATTAGTGACGATCTTGAATATGCAAAAAGTACAGTGGAAGGACCTTTCAAAAAATACTTAGGACATTCTATCGAGTTGATGCGTCCAATTGTAAAGGAACTCAACTTAGACATGGAAAAAGATTTTGATTTCATAGTCGACATGGCTTTCCATCGTTTTTACGAAACAAGTTGCCTATTTGGAACACCAGAAAGTTGCTACGATCGTGTAAAAAAATTACACGACAGTGGCGTAGATGAAATTGCTTGTTTATTGGATTTTGGAATTGATACGAAGGTTGTAGTTGAAAATTTAAAACACTTAAAAACATTAAAAACAGTTTTCAAACGAAATCATCTTCAATACGAATATTTACAAACGCAAACAGCAAAAGCATCAGGTATTGAGCTGATAAAGAAGTATCATGTTACACATTTACAATCAACACCTTCATACATTCAAGAATTAACGCAAACAGCAGAAGGGAAAACTGCATTACAGCAAATAGACACACTATTAGTTGGAGGCGAAGCGTTACCGCAGTCGTTAGCAGATGCACTTATTGACTTACGTCAGAATTCAATTTTCAACATGTATGGACCTACGGAAACTACAATTTGGTCTACTATCAAAGAAATTACGACAAAAGGCAAAGTAAGTATAGGAAAACCAATAGCAAATACACAAGTATACATTTTAGATGCGCATAAAGAATTATGTGCTATGGGTGTTATTGGCGAATTATATATTGGCGGCGATGGAGTTTCAGCAGGATATTTAGATAGAAAAGAACTCACCGACGAACGCTTTATTCAAAACCCATTTAGCAGTACGGATGAAAAAATATACAAAACAGGCGATTTAGCGCGCTGGTTGTACAATGGCGAATTGGAGTGTTTAGGAAGAATAGATGGACAAGTAAAACTCAGAGGTCATCGTATTGAACTAGGAGAAATAGAGAAAACGTTACAAGCCAAAGAGACAATTACAGCTGCTGTAGTAGATATGATTGTCAATGATGCTGGAGAAAAAGAACTCATAGCTTACCTCATTGCGCCACAAAAAGAAGGTGTAGAACATATCCGAAATCATGTGTCAAAATACTTGCCACAATACATGATTCCTAGCCAGTATACCTATGTACAAGAATTTCCGAAAACACCTAACGGAAAGCTCGACAGAAAGGCATTAACCTCACTAGTAGGTGATGCTGTAAAAACTGAAGTGGAATATGTAGCACCTACCAATGAAGTAGAAACAAGTTTGGTAAACATATGGCAAACAGTATTGCAAAAAGATAAAATTGGCATTTATGATAACTACTTTGATTTGGGTGGCGATAGCTTAAAAGCCGTTCGTATTTCCTCAGAAATTCAACGTGAATTTGACATTAGAATTGAAGTAACAAAGCTATTTAGCGAACCAAACATTGCAGAATTGGCGATAGAAGTTGCCAATCATTTCATGCAAAAAGAAACTGATACCGTAGAAGATATCGCAGATCGTATGATCATCTAATTTTAACAAACAACTTATAATTACAAATTTTAAAAAAAAATGGAACAACAAGGGAAATATTATTTAAAACTAAATGTAGCCATAGAAGCATTAATTGACCGATGGTATGCTTGGTCCCACCTAGTATCTCCTGCTACCGCAGCAATGAATATCAAAGAAAGACACCTAAAAATTATGCGTTCGTATATCAAGAATCCAAGAATTCATGCAGCAGCTGTAAAAAAGCCAGAAATGCTTGGAGGTCCTTTCATTGATTACGGAGGAAAACGCGTCGATGAAATTCAAGAATTACACGATACCACATTAGAACAAAGAAGCAATTTATTAGCGCTCAACGATGCAATTCATGAACTTAACGGAATTCTTCAAAAAGAAGCGATTGGTTTTTCGTTAGATCCGCTTTACAAAAAAGTTCCTGATATTTTGCAAGGATTGGTAGAGTTATATTATGATTTAAACAACCAACCCAACTTCCGTTTCTTCGAATCTTTACTCTATAATAGTGAGTTTTATGACGAATCCACACAAACCATTTCGTTGCAATTAGTAGAAGCAGACGATTCACGTTCGTTTGTCTTAAGTACGCCAAGATTAGATGATGAAAACTTAATTCATTTAGATATCAAATTTAGAGATCAATTGATTGATGAATTATTCAAAATGAAAAGAATTCCAGGTGATTATGAAGAAATCATGCAAAAATTGAATGTTCCTGCTGACAAGCAAGAATTATTCAAAAGTTATTTCACAACAGAACCACCTAAAAAATATAAACGTTACACTGGAAGCGGTGTCCGAACTCGTTACTTTGGTCATGCTTGTGTATTGGTAGAAACCAATGAAATTTCAATTCTTGTCGATCCAATTATTAGTTACGATGGTTATGAAACAGAAGTAAATCGATATACCATCAACGACTTGCCAGAAGAAATTGATTATGTATTAATCACGCACAATCACCAAGATCACGTATTATTAGAAACCTTATTGCAATTGCGACACAGTATTAAAAATATTGTAGTCCCATCTTCTGGAAAAGGCGACTTACAAGATCCAAGTTTAAAATTAATGTTCAATGCTATCGGATTCCATAATGTTATTGAATTAGATGATATGGAAACCATTCAATTGGACAGATGTACCATTACAGGATTGCCGTTCATTGGTGAGCATTCAGATATTGATATCAGATCAAAATTATGTTTTCATGTGGCATTACACAATGATTTCAAAGTCATCTTTGCTGCAGATTCCTGCAATGTAGAACCAAAAGTATACGAACGTATTCATCAAGTAGTCGGTGATATTGATATTCTTTTCTTAGGAATGGAATGTGAAGGAGCGCCACTGAGTTGGTTGTACGGACCATTGATGTACAACAAACTGGAACGTGAAATGGATCAGTCAAGACGATTGGCAGGTTGCGACTTCAGACAGGGAGAACAATTGGTAGATATCTTTAATCCGAAAAATGTATTTGTATATGCAATGGGATTAGAACCTTGGTTAATCTTCATTAGTTCATTGAAATATACAGATGAATCCAAACCGATTGTAGAATCAAATAAACTTGTGGAAGAATGTAGAAAAAGAGGCATTGATGCCGAGCGTTTATTTGGAGAAAAAACAATTGAATACTAAACAAAAGACTCAACACCGACCACAATGAAAAAAGTTAAGAGCATCATATATCAATTACACCAGCAACATATAAAATTATCACTTCAAGGAGATAATATTGAAGTTGCCTCACGAGACAATAAGTTAACTCCTGAGCAAATTCAACTCATAAAATCTCATAAAAATGATATCATAGCGTATTTAAAAACACTTGAATACAGCAATACTGCTGTAGCAAAGATTCCAGAAATTCCTGCTGCAGCACATTATGAAATGTCTGATGCACAAAGAAGATTGTGGTTGGTGTGTCAAATGGAAGAAACATCGGCAGCCTACAATCTTCCGCTTGCTGTTGATCTTCAAGGAACCTATGACTTAAATTACTTTCAAAAAGCTATTGAAGCTACAATTGAAAGGCATGAAGTACTAAGAACAGTATTTAAGGAAGATGAAACAGGAGAAGTACGTCAATGGATTTTACCTGTAAATGACTTAGGGTTTACAGTAGATTATCAAGACTATCAAAACGAACAAAATCCTAAAGAAGCTTCTAAAAATTACATTACGAACGACTCTTACAAAGTGTTCGATTTGGAAAATGGACCTTTAATTAGAGCGAGTTTACATCACCTTTCTACAAACGAATATGTGTTTTATTACAACATGCATCATATCATAAGTGATGGTTGGTCACTAGATGTATTGGCAAACGATGTAATGATTTTTTACAACGCATTCAAAAACAATACAACTCCAGCGTTACCAGCACTTCGTGTTCAATACAAAGATTTTGTAGTATGGAATACAAAGCAATTAGCAGAAAACACTTTAAAAGAAGGCAAACAATTTTGGTTAGAAAAATTAGCAGGCGAATTGCCAACAATAGATTTACCAGGGCAAAAATTACGACCAAAGTTTAAGACGAGCAATGGAAATGTGTTGCGAACAACAGTGCCAGTTTCGCTAACTGAAAAACTCAATGATTTTGTAAAAGCACAGCAGGGAAGTTTATATACAGGACTCATTGCTGCTTTAAAAACTACAATTCACAAATACACCGCTAAAAATGATCTCATCATTGGTTCGCCAGTAGTAGGGAGAAGTCATCCTGAGTTAGAAAATCAAATTGGTTTTTATGTAAATAACTTGATACTTAGAAATGTGATTGATACTGATGATTCTTTTCAGTCGTTTTACACGAAAGTGAAACAAAACACATTCGATAGCTTTCAACATGCATCCTATCCGTTTGATCGTTTGATAGAAGATATTGGGATTAAATACGATATGAGCAGAACGCCGATATTTGATATTTCGCTTACGCTACACAATGCAACAGAAGCATTAGTTTCTATGGAGTCTGATATGGATGAAATAGAAGAAGTAGGTCGCGGTGTATGTAAAAATGATATTGAATTTCATTTCCGTCCAGAAGGCGATGTCATTAGCATTCTTGTAAAATTCAATAATGATATATATGAAGTTAGCACTATGACTAATTTCATAAAACATTTCAAAC
>JBCCLS010000138.1:0-7672 GCA_039026835.1 Bacteroidota bacterium
CAACAATTATTCCAACATTATAACTTTCCAACTACGCCCGAAACAACCATTTTCTATGCAAATGTTTGTTTCGGGCGTAGTTGAAAAGTTATAATGTTGCAATAATTGTTGCCCAGTTTCCGATTGAAACGATACAAACCGAAGTGATGGTGAGGGATTTCGATCTAAAATAAATTGTACACTCGCATCACAAAAACCACAAACACCATCGTATATAATAATGGTGTGCTGTGCAATGAGTGCTTCCAACAAATTAGCTTTCATACCGTAGTTTTTTTAACGAATACGAACTGAAAAACAAGATTGTGGATAATACCAACATAAGAATTGTATAGGCGATTGAGTTGTGCAATGCCCCAAAGTAATCTGTAATTTTTACCAAATTGATATTGCTGTAGATTAAGAAGAAAAAAGTAATTTCAAACAGCTTTTTTGATCGTGTGAGTGTTCCAAAAAACACCGATAACAAAATGATAAATACTGCGCCAAGCATAATATTGATGATGGTATGCACATCAAATTCTACTATGTAGCGCACCAACAAAGGCAACGCAATGAATATGGCGATGCCGATTCCTGCCAGAATTCTTGAAATAAATACACGTTGCAATGGCTTGTATGACGACGCCGTAAAGTAATACGTGCGAAACGAAGTGTCTTTGGTAACCAAATCTGACCAAACACCTACTTGTAAAAACCAAAGCAATGGCAGCATGTAATGGTGTGCAACTGGTAAGGGAACAAATATCGAAGCAAACATTAAACAAAAACTGATGCCCAATAACCATTTGGGAGTTTTACGAATGAGCATGATAATTTCTGCACTGACTAATGGTGATAATTGAGATGAAAATTCAGGTGTTATAGATAAATTACTAAGCTGAAAACCTGCGCTTTTGTTTTGTTCAGCAGGAGCTGATGTTGGCAAAGGCGCTATTTTTTCTTTAATATTGAATCGGTGAAAGTATATAGTACTTAGAAATAAACAAACGATAGCTATCAACATAAACACTACACGATTCCATATATAATCTGCACTGAACGCAATGTGTTGTATCGTCACAACTTTGTCTGCATTTCGCTTACCGGAGATAAATCCGATGGTGAATGCTGTATCTTCGTTTGGAAATTGCTGTTGCACTTGTGTAGTGATTGCTGTCATTGGCTCGTGTATGCCAAATGCATCATGTATCTCTTTTTTTTCAAAGGTAGCACCTACTAATGAACTTATGTACAATACCAAGAAGATTCCGTATTGCAGATTCCTTTTTCTGGGAAATACCACTTCTAACACTAACGCAAGTGCCGTCACAATTACAAGCGTTGGCACAGCGATAAGCACAAAAGGAATGACAAATTCCCATAGTTGCAACGAATATTGATTCCCAAACATGAATAACAAAGCAATTCCTGCTACAAAAACAATACACAGCATTGTGAATAAAATCAGCAGATTGCTACAGAATTTTGAAAACAGATAGCTACTATTGGAAATTTGAGTTGTTCCGATAATATGCCCAATTCGGGTTTCTATATCTTTTTGAATGCTTCCATGCATGAGAAAAAAACCGACTAATGACAACAATACACTTGCCATCATTGCCATGACGAGTGCAATCCACGTGCTGTTGTAATCACCTGTGAATTCGCCCAATCGGATGGTTGTATAATTAGCTTCTGGTGAAGGCACTAAACTCAAGGCCACATATACACAGATGCCTACTGTGATCAGAAATGAATAACTGCGCACGTATTGCAGATAATTTCCTTGGATGATCTTGATAAATGGTAGCATCGTTGTTAGTTTCTTGTTAAATAAATATAAGCGTCTTCTAGGGTTTCTGTGACAGGTTCGCTGTCCATAAATGGTGTTTCCGAAATGTAACGCACTCGAAAACAATCTTGAAATCGATACGAACTCACAACGGTATGGTATTCTTTAAAGTTTTGAATGTTGGACTTGTTGACGGTCGTTTCGTATACTTTTCCTGCGGCAAGTTCTGTAATGTCTTCTTGACTGTCTTTAGCGAGCAAAACTCCATCTTTCATGATGGCTACTTCATCGGCAATGCTTTCAATATCTGCCACAATGTGTGAAGATAAAATGATGATGCGTTCGCTTGCCAAATCGGAAATTAAATCGCGAAAGCGCAATCGTTCTTCTGGATCGAGTCCAACCGTAGGTTCATCAAAAATGATGATTTTAGGGTCGTTTAGTAACGCTTGCGCAATACCAATACGTTGAATCATGCCTCCTGAATACGTTCCCAATTGTTTGTTGGCCACTTCGATAAGATTGAGCTCCATGAGTAATTTTTCAATGCGTTCTTGCAATCCTTTGCCGCCTACGCCTTTCATCGCAGCGATGTACGATAAAAATTCAAACGCATTCAAGTTGGGATACACGCCAAAATCTTGTGGCAAATATCCCAACATTCTGCGAATGTAATTTGGAGATTTTACAATATCATTTCCGTTGAGCAATACCGTTCCTGTAGTTGGCTTGCTGATAGAAGATATAATTTTAATAAGTGTGGATTTCCCTGCACCATTAGGTCCTAGCAGTCCCAAAATTCCAGAAGATACACGAATAGAATAATCGTTGAGTCCGTATTTTTTTGAACTGTATTTTTTCGAAACATTTGCTATTGCTAATTCCATCATTTTATCGTTTTTGAAATCCCTAGGTTGTTATTTATAAGATAGTGTTGCGTTTGGGTTTCTTATTTACCATTCGCAATCATGCGCTGAAAGTTTTCTTTCTTCGCAAACACTTCTTCCAAGCTAATCGCTTTTTTGTCGCTTACTTTGTCTTTTACTTCAGTTAGTTTTTTCTCGAATATCATTGTAGATTCGTATCCAATACTTGTCGCCGTAGCAGCTTCAAAGTGGCTGTCAGACTCTAATACCAATCCTGGCAATCCGTAAAATACATACGGTCCACCGCTTACAGGAATTTCTGGAGCAAACCAAACATATACTTTTGGATTTCCTTTGATGTGTGCTTTTTTACACTGATATCCGTTGATTTCTTTTTGCTCGTCTGTGATTGTCCACTCCATATCGCTTACGCTTCCTTGGAAGTTGATATCTTTCCCCATAAAGAGTTCTTTTCCAAATAATTGTCCATCTTTATTGCGGTATGCAAAATATGTGTAGCCTGTTGTTTTTAAATTGCCAACTTCTGTAATTGAGTCAATTACGTATACCGATTCTTTTGTTTTTACATTTTGATAAAAGCTACTGTGAATTTTATAAGCTTCCATCTTTGCCATTAGATTTGAAAATTCTGCAGGATCTTGCACTTGCTTTTTTACAATCCCTACTAAAAAGTCAGAAACACATCCGCTTGTGTAGCCTACTTTTACAATATTCTTGTCTTTGTTTGTGTCTTGTGCAGTTGCATTCGTTGAAAAAAATGCTAAAAGTACTACTGCTAAAATTTTAATTGTTTTCATACTATTGATTTTTTAAAGTTTGTGATCTTTTGATTTACAGTTTAAATTTGACGCCCGCTATGATATAGTTGAGCGATTGATTGTTAATAATTGTATTGGTTATTCCGTTTGTAATAATGAATTGCGAATTGTACGCGTCATTTTCAAAAAATGAGAGCAATTCGCCAATATGTCTTGCTTCCACACTGAATGTGGTATTTTTATGTGTGTACGAAAGTCCAAGATTCAGGTTTTTTCGTGTGTAAGTGATACCATTAATACGATTGTTGTCGTATAAGAAAGTGACATTTCCTCTCCACATTTTGTTTTTGAGTAAAATGGCAGCGCTGTTTCTTGTGTAACGTGCATCGTATCGTGTATCGGCAACTTCGTCACTTCCGAAAGATATTTCAGAAGCTACGCGGAAATTCAAGAAATTGTCTGTAATAGTTTCCACAGTCAACGATGGTGATATGGTTTGTGTTAGCACTTCTGTACTAAGCTGACCAATGATTGCCGGATATTGCACTTGCGTGTAAATAGCAGATACACTGACTTTGGTTGGATATGACAAAGGCAACACTGTTTTTGAGTAATATGAATTGACTTTGAACGTATCTGATTTATCCGCCACAAAAAGCTCAAAGGTGGAGATTCCGTTTTGTTGTCCTAAGAAATTTTTGCGCAATACATCTCTATTTCTTTCAAAAGATGTGGTAATCGCAAAGGCTTCTCCATCGAAAATATTAGTATAATCGTAACTTGCCTTTATATAACTGGAAGTGTTTACATTGGCTGGAAATACAACTTCTCCATTCCAAATACTGTTAAATGGTTGAATGGTGGTAATTCCTGTTTGCAATTCGTTGAAGATACGTTTTCGGTCGTACGTTAAGTTGTAACGGTTGACGCGATCTTCATAACTGATAGATGCTTTTGCCGGAATAAAAACAGCGGTTTGTTCCACGTTGTTTGTTACGATTCGATTAGTATACGGATTCACTCCTACCGTGATGTCATATTCCAATCCTTTGACTAAACCATCGCCTTCAATATTTACATCCACAAAAAACTCATCGCGTTCTCTACGCAATAACTGTGTATTGGTTACATCTCTGTCTTTAAGTTCGTCTTGTGTAGCGACATATGTTGCTGAAATTTTTGGAATGAATTTATCTGATACTTTGTAGCGAAGTGACATGCCTGCTTTTGCTTCATTTTTGTCAAATCGATAGCGTTGTGCAGCGCCGATATTCATTGTGGCCATATCGTCACGAATCGTGAAATCGTCAAACAGTTGACTACCTTCACTATAATACGTTCCTTTTCCTTCTAGGATGAGATTTTTTTGCAATTTGGACGTAAATAATAGTTGATGATACTGCGAAAAGATGTTTCTGTTATTGTTAGAAATGGTTGTGTTGATGCCATTTGGATTTCCATTGTCAAATAGTTGATTTTCCACCAAACTATTGTTATTAGTGTTGATGTAATCAATGTTGACATTGTAGGTGAAAATAGATTTATTGGTCAATTTGTAAGCTACAGAAGCAGCTCCTAGAAATGACTGGGTTTTAGCGCCCACTTCTTCTACACTGTTTAAGAGCGAAATATTGTCAAGCGTGCTTATGTTTTGAACCTCACTATTGATGCGATCTGGTGCAAAATAGTACAATACAGCCGATGTTTTTAACCGTTGTGTTTGATTGCGCAACGTAAGGTTTGTGCTAGAGAAAAAGTCTTTTTGCAAGTTTTCATTGGTTGCAAATAGCTCATTCAACGTGCGTCCTTGGTATTCAGAAATTGGTAGATTGGTTTTGAATATATTTTTTATTTCGCGCGCACTTATGGTTGTTTTTCCAACATTGTTGGTGTTGTTGGTAAAAAACGCATTGATAGTTTCTGAGAATAGAAATCCTTTTGCGCGGAGTTCGTATTTGTCCTGATAGCCTGCTAATGCTTCTACCGAACCGTTCATAATACTGGATTGTGTTTTTTTAAGATCAATGTTTAGGACACTTTCCTCCGTTTCGTCAAAATCCAGAGTAAACTCGTCATTGTAATTGTTAATTACGCTGATTCCTTCAATGATCTTTTTTTCAATGCTTTCTAGTGCAATGTTGTTTTGGTTTTCAAAAGACGGTCTTTTGTTGACTAAAATTTTATCAATATTTTTTCCTTTATAGATAATGGTTCCGTCGTCTGACAAACGAAAGTTTGGAATTTTACTTAGGATTTCTTTCAAATTATCATCGTCGTACAGTTTTAATTTTTCAAGATCCAAACGTACAGTATCTTTTACTTCATTGCTTGCAATAATCACTACTTGATCTAATGAAGCTGTATTGTCTTCAAGTATTACATTGATCGTAATCGTGTTTTGAGACAAATCTACAGTAGTGAGGGCAATTTGCTTTTTTAAATATGCAATATGAGTAATCTCTAACATATCAGTCGCGACTACTTCACTTTCAAGAGAAAACGCACCCGACTCATCAGTGACTGTATATTTTTTAATATTTCTATCCGCATCATACAATACCACAGCCGCACCTATCACCGTATTATTTTGCATATCGGTCACAGTACCTTGGATTACTTTTGTTTGACCAAAAGCAATAACAGAACTGAAAAGACTGATGATGAGTGCTATATGTAGGATTTTGTATGACATGTTGTTATTTCTGTTTTGAGAAAGTAATACCTGATCGTATACGTGTATACAATGAAAGTTGAATGTTTTATATGGTATAAATGATTATGCTATGGCTACAGATTCTTCTTTGGGTTTTTCTTCATGAATTGTAGACTTCCAATTAAAATAGTGTCCAAAAGCAATGAGATTTAAGAGCATCATCAAAGCTGCAAATGTGTATAGTTGCATAAAAATTCCAATTCCTGCATGGAGCATTAGTACTGAGATGAGCGTAATTTTTCGCGTTTGCTTTACGTACATTAAAACAGGATAAAAGAGTTCGACAATTACAGTTCCCCACGCCAATATTTTAAAGATGATCGGATAGGCTACCAACGCCGTAGTGCCTTCAACAACGGTGTTTGATGAGTATGCATTGATGACCATCCAAATAGCATTTCCGTCAAACCAATCGGTTCCCATGACTTTTCCAATTCCCGCAAAAAAGTACACCATGCACAAATGCAATTGTAAAAAGCGAATGGCAAAACTATACAAGGCGCTTCTGTTTTCTTTCTTAAACAAATACCCAATACAGATGAGTATGTTTACAAATAACATGAACGAGATAAAATAATCAGCTCCGTACGAAAATAAATAAGTAGAGTTGACAAACATAAAGTGGATAAACCAACACGAAATAGCTGCTGCTGGTCTTTTAATATTAAGCCACAAACATGCTAAACTGCCCATGTACAATGCTAAAAAGATAAAAAATGTTGCATTGTATGAGATGCCTACGTTGCCCAAAATGTTAGCAAACCATCCTATGGTAGGTTGATACCAAAAGATGTAACGTTCGTTCACCGTTTGTTGTAATATTCCTTGTTCACCAAAAATGTAGAATAAGTCAGGAACAATGAATAGTATATTTAACGCTGAAAATAACGCAATCGCTTTGATAATCAGGTCTTTTTTTAGGCTTTTGGTATTGCCAAATACGAATATGTCGATTGTTTTTTTCATGATGTTATTGGTTTTGGATTGAAGTGGTTTGCATCGCAAGTTCTGGGTTTTTGGTACTCGAAAACCCTAAGATGGCTTTGTGCATCATTTGTGGTCCAACTTTTTGTGCACTTTTTAAATCGTTGAAACGAAATAGATCTAAGTACACGTCTATTTTGTCTACTTCCGGATAATCATTAAATAGAGATGCAGAAATGGATTTGAGGATTATTTCACGTTCTTCTCCATCAAAAAAATTGGAATTGAAGTGCAGGTTGGCACAACCAAATTTGACATAGGATTCCTGCGATTTGATTGGAAGTGTGATTTGTTTTCCATCTGCCATAAAGCGCAAATCTATTTTTACAGGTGTTACATTAGGTGAAAAGAATGAATACCCTCTGTTGGTTCCTGTAAATTTTGCATAGCAGTAAATGAAGTCTGTTACTGCTTTAGGAGTTTGAAAGTAGGAAGCGCTGTTTGCGATAAATTTCCCTACTGGATTTAATCGTTCTTGATTCTCTTCTGACTGAAATGTAGAAAAGCTTACAAAACCAATAATGAGTGTACATGCAATGTGCATGGTTAAATATCC
>JBCCLS010000139.1:0-7631 GCA_039026835.1 Bacteroidota bacterium
CGCAGTAATTTTTCTAAATTTTTTCCATGGCTTCAAAAATTTTTAACGAAAAATTCCTACTACACTGCGGAAAAGAAATAACTTTAATTAGACTAATATTACTTTAATAAATTACCAGTCTTTTTCAACTTTTACTTTGACGCCTTTTGCCTTTTTTTCGTTCAGTTTGTCTTGTGTTTTCTTTTCTGCATTATTCATGGCCTTTAACAAACTTTTTACTTGCTGAGGTGACAACTGATTTGGCTTAGGTTGTTTTTGCTGTTGCTTGTTATTGTCTTCTTTTTGGTCTGCTTTTCCTTGACCGTCTTTGTTATCGTTTTTTTGTTTTTCTTTCTGTTGATCGCCTTCGCCATCTTTATTTTTGTCGTCCTTTCCGCCTTCGTCTTTTTCTTTATCGCCCTGATCTTTTTTATCTTTTTGATCGTTTTGGTCCTGATTGTTTTGATCCTGCTCTTTCTGATCTTCTTTTTTGTCTTTATTCTTCTCGTCTTTGTCATCATCTCCTTGCGGAGGATTTTTCTCAAGCATATCTTTGGCTACTGCATAATTGTAACGCGTTTCATCATCAGCTGGATTGTTGCGTAAGGCTTGTTTGTAAGCTGTGACGGCTTTTTCATATTCTTTATTATTCATTAATATGTTGCCCATGTTGTGATAGGCTTTGTGCTTCTGAGCTTTGGTCGTGGCTACTTCAGCAGCTTGCTTGTATCGGTTGAAGGCTTCTTCATAGCTTTCATTCTCGTAATACACATTTCCCAGATTGTATTTTGCGGCTACATTTTCGCCATCTCTAGAAATGGCTTTTCTGTATTCTGCTTCTGCATCTGCAAAACTGCTGTCTTTGACGGCATTATTTGCAAAATACGTGTAGTTTTTCGATTCTTTTTTTAATGATTCACTGTCTTTGTCTTGTGCGTATGATACGGAAACCATCAAACATACTAACAGTGTGTATTTTATAGTATTCATGATCCTTTTTCATTAAATAAGTTTAACTTTTGCAACCATGCTGTTTTTCGTTCTAGTAGAAAAACATCTAACAGTAATAAGAAGATTCCTAAACCAAGAAACCATTGAAATTGATCTTGGTATTCTGAGAATTTTTTTGCTTCAAATTCTGTTTTGTTCATTGTCGACAGTCGGTCCGTGATGAATGCTACTGCTTCTTCTGTAACCGTTCCGTCAATATATTCGCCATCGCCTTCATCGGCAATTTCTTTTAATGTTTGTGCATTGAGTCGTGTAATGACTACCTCACCTTGCAAATCGCGTTTGTACGATTCTACAATACCGCGTCTTTTCAACGGAATGCGTCCACCTTTTGCAGTACCAACGCCAATAGTGTAGGTTTTGATGCCTTCTTTGGTTGCTTCATCCGCCAATGTTCCAGCGCCACCTGTATGATCTTCACCATCCGAAATAATGACCAATACGCGGTTGGTTTGTTCTACATCATCATAATAGGTTTTTGCCAAACGAATGGCATCTGTAATGGCAGTTCCCTGCGAAGATAACATGTCTGTATTTAAATTGGTCAAGAACATTTTTGCTGCCGAAAAATCTGTTGTGATAGGCAATTGCGGAACTGCGGTTCCTGCGTAGGCGATAATTCCAATACGGTCGCTTCCCAAGTTATTGATAATTTCAGAGACAATTCGCTTTGCTTTATCCAATCGGCTTGGAGAGATGTCTTCTGCTAACATACTTTTAGAGACATCCACTGCAAACACAATATCAACACCTTCCCGTTTTACGGTTTCGAGTTTGGTACCAATTTTTGGATTGACCAAAGCTACAGCCAAGGAAGCAATTGCCAAACACCATACTACCAATTTTAGAATAGGTTTGAAAGTAGATTTTTCCGGACTTAAACGTTCTAGCAATTGTTTGTTGGCAAATTTGCGCTGTGCGTTGCGTTTCCATAACTGCAAGAGTATGAAAACCAATACCATTATTGGGATGATTATGAGTAAGTAAAAATATTTTTTTTCTTCTAACATAAATTAATTTTCCTTCAATTGGTTCGCAAATGTGGCAATGCGTTGCTGCACTTCCTGCGTTATTTTTTTATTTTCAATCCATGTATGTATATGTCCTACATATTCCATTCCCAAATAGTTGGCACTTTCTACAAAAGGCATTTCAAAACCTTTTTTGAGCTCAGCATCCGATCCGCAACTGAGGACGCCCATTTTCATTCCGCGCAAGCGTCGCCCAATATCTTTTTCTTCAAATAGAAAGTCCGATATTCTATCAAAAAACACTTTCATTACGCCACTCATCGTGTACCAATAAATTGGCGTTGCAAAGACAAACGTTTCATAGTTTGCGGTTAATTTTTTGAACAGTGCATTGAAATCGTCTTCATTTTTTAGCTCGTAATCAAAGTGATTGATTTGGTATTGGTTTAAATCAATCACATCAAAATTAGTGAGTTGTTGTAGCTGAGAAACTATCGTATGCGTGTTTCCTTCACTGCGTGCACTGCCTAATATGATGACTCCTTTTGTACTCATGTTATATAAAACTTCTAAATAATGAGTTGCGCAATACAAATTCTATCAATAGTAATATTCCCGCAAAAAAGACAAATATCCTGAATTTTTCATCATAGTTTGTGTATCGAAATTCTTCAATTTCTGTCTTTTCTAGTTTGTTGATTTCATCATAGATTCCCGCCAATTTTTTACTGTTGGTGGCTCTAAAATATTTTCCTCCTGTGGTTTTCGCAATTTGCTTTAACAGGTTTTCGTCAATTTTTACTTGCATGTTTCGGTATGCAAAAGTTCCATCAGGATTGATGGCTACTGGCGTGGAAGCCATTCCGTTGGTTCCAATTCCGATAGTATATGTTTTGATTCCGTATTCTAACGCCAATTCTGAAGCGATTTGCGGTTCAATGAATCCTGCATTATTCTCACCATCGGTCAATAAAATGATGACTTTACTTTTGGCTTTGCTGTCTTTTAAACGATTCACTGCGGTTGCTAATCCCATGCCAATGGCAGTTCCACCAATCAATTCGCCGTGCTTGTATTTAATGTCTTTTAAGGCATTTTGAATGATGCGTTTGTCTGTGGTAATTGGTGTTTTGGTAAAACTTTCTCCAGCATATACCACCAATCCAATTCGGTCACTCGGACGTCCTTCTATAAATTCGGCAGCTACTTTTTTGAGCGCGACTAATCTGTTAGGTTTTAAATCTTTTGATAGCATACTTGCCGAAACGTCAATCGCCATGACAATGTCAATTCCTTTGTTAGTTTTGACTCTTGTAGATACTTCTTTGGTTTGCGGACGTGCCAAGGCAACAATGAGTGCTGCTACTGCCAAGACTCGCAAGGCAAACAACAGCGGTTTGAGCTTTGGCAAAATACTTGGCTTTGCTTTGAAACCTTGTAGACTTGACATTTTTACATCTGCCAATTGCTTCGGTTTTTTCCAAACATACCAAGCAATTGCTAGTGGAATGACCAATAGCAACCAAAAAAATTGTGGATGTGCAAATGTATAGTTATTGAGCATTGTTCGTTTGTTCTTCTATTAGCGTAATGGAATTCAATATTCGATCTACCAATGTTTTTCCGTCTTCATCATTTTCAACATACATCATAGTCAAGGTTTGAATGCCGCGTCCTTCTTCAAATACATAAGCTTCATATTCGCGTTCTTGTGTGCTGCTGAACGGGCTTAGGTTGTCGATAAAAATTCCCGATCCGTACATTTTGAGTCCTTTGATGCCTGTTGGCGATTCGTATTCGTCATATTTGACGATGAGTTTTTCAGCGCCGTCTGCTTCAAATTTCTTTAAAATGTCTTCTGCGATATCGTCTAAGGTAATGTCAGGTTCTTTTAAAAATGTGATGACTGCCAAATCGATGGAAAATGGTGCCAAATGACTTTGGTAGCTGTATACATCTGTCTCGGAAACAGCTCCTACTGAATCTTTGGTTTTGATCGGTGTCATACGTTTTAATACTTGCGGCGTTGCAATGGTAAAGTCAGAAGTGCCGTATTGACTTGTAACCCATTCATCTTCTAACAAATCGCTCATAGAATGTCCTATGTATGTGTTTTCTTTTACATATTGCAACGTTGCATATCCAATCAATCCGCCAAAGGCAATAATCATAGCAACAACACCGATAACCGTATTTCTAAAACGTTGTTTTTTGCGTTGTTCTTCCAAGAGTCGCAATTGGTATTCTTCGTCTTTGCGTAATTCTTCTTCTGATATTTCTGGGATGGCTTCTTTGGTTTCTACCACAATGTTTTCCACCAAATTACGATCTGCCTTTACTACATTGTCGTCTGGTTTGGATTTGGCAAATTTTACCAAATCGGCAGTTTGCAAGACATTTTTTAGATTTTTGATAGTTTCCTCTTTTAAATCTAGATATCCAGCATCTTTTTGTGCCTCTATTTTGCGAATGAGTTCCGCTGTGGTACTTTCCAACGCATCAATGCGTACTTCTTCTTCAATATATTGACGCACAATATTGGTGAGTTCAGAATAGTAATCCTTGTATTCGGAATTGAGTAAGAGTTTTGATTTGTCCAATTCATTCAACTGCAACAATGCACGATCGTACGCAGGTATTTGCGCTTTTTTCTTTTTTGCCTTTTTTTCTTTGAGTTGAAATACAAAGTAGTAAAAATAGGCGCCAAAAATGGCAATCAATCCTAAGACAATCAAAAGATAAATCCACCATGTGCTGCTTCCTCTGTCGACAGCAGTAATTTTTTTGATGTCAAATAACGGTTGTCTGAGTGTATCCACAGGTACATCCGCCACAGCGACAGGAATAGAATCTGTAAAGAATGGTTTGTCGTTGATGAGCACTATTTGTTTTGGAATGTAATACGCTCCTGAGTCATATTGTGTTACTCCATATTCTTTGATGAGTTTATACTTTGCATCTTCTTGAACAGTATCTGTATCGTATGCTTCTAGTAATTCTAGTGGTAAGAAATTAGCATTTCCTTCGGGAAACACCACTTTTGCTGTGGTGTCTACTTCTACCTTGAGCGAGAATTTAATTTCTTCTCCAATTTTAATATTTGTAGAATCGGCAGTTGCGGTTACTTGTTGTGCGAACGTCACTGTGGAGCATAGAAAAAAGATACTTACCCAAAAGGCATGCATTGCTGCGTGTACTTTTGTTGTGGTTACTGAGAGTAATCTTGGATATATACTTTTTACGTTGGTATTCATAATTCGCTTAGCCTCTTCTTTTAAAATAGCCTAATAATTTTTTCACATAACTTTCGTCCACACTAGCACTAATGGTACCAGCACCACTTCTGGAAAATAATTCTTGGAAGTAATTGACTTTGTTTTTGTAATAATTAGTGTAGTTGTTTCGTACCGTTTTGGAACCCGTATTGACTAACATAGTTTCGCCTGTTTCGCTGTCGAGCATTTGTACAATTCCTAAATTTGGAATGGTTTCCTCGCGTTGATCGTAAATGCGAATACCTGTGAGATCGTGTTTTTTAGCCGCAATTTTTAAAGTTTGCTCGTATTCATCCGCAATAAAATCTGAAAGAATAAACACAATGGCTTTTTTCTTCATGACACTGGATAGAAATCGCAAAGCTTCTGAAATGTCTGTTTTGGTGCTTTTTGGGGTAAACTCTAACAACTCGCGAATAATGCGCAATACGTGTGATTTCCCTTTTTTCGGTGGGATGAACAATTCAATTTCGTCCGAAAATAAGATCAGTCCGACTTTGTCATTGTTTTGCATTGCCGAAAATGCCAGCGTTGCCGATATTTCTGTGATGGTTTCGTTTTTGAATTGTGAATTCGTTCCAAAAAGTTCAGATCCTGAGACATCAACCATCAACATCATGGTGAGCTCGCGTTCTTCTTCAAATACTTTGATGTACGGTTCATTGTAACGCGCGGTTACATTCCAATCAATATTTCGTACATCGTCGCCAAATTGATACTGACGCACTTCGCTAAATGTCATTCCACGACCTTTGAAGGTAGAATGATATTCTCCTCCAAAAATATGATCGCTCAGTCGGCGCGTCTTAATTTCTATTTTTCGTACTTTCTTAAGTAGCTCTTTCGTATCCATTGTTTCAGTTTTCAGTACTCAGTGTTCAGTTTTCAGTGAACGGTTTTCAGTTTTCAGTCGTTTCATAATAAGCATTGAATTTTCTTAGAAAATAACTCAACACTCATAACTCACCAACTCATAACTCCATTTATGGTACTTCAATTTCGTTTACAATCTTGTTGATGATTTCTTCAGATGTAATATTTTCAGCCTCTGCTTCATAGGTAATTCCGATTCTGTGACGCAATACATCATGTACCACAGCACGAACATCTTCTGGGATCACGTATCCTCTTCGCTTGATAAATGCATAACATTTAGCAGCATTGGCAAGGTTGATACTACCACGAGGTGACGCTCCAAAACTGATTAATGGTTTTAAGTCTTCTAATTTATATTTTTCTGGATATCGTGTAGCAAAAATGATATCCAAGATGTATTTTTCAATCTTTTCGTCCATGTAGACATCTTTTACCGCTTCTTGCGCTTTGATAATTTGTGCTACAGAAACTACTGGATTTACGGTTTCAAAACTTCCTTTTAAGTTGGCACGCATGATCAATTGTTCTTCGTCCATCTTTGGATAATCGATCACAACTTTTAACATAAAACGGTCTACTTGTGCTTCTGGCAGCGGATAAGTTCCTTCTTGCTCCACAGGGTTTTGCGTAGCCATTACTAAAAATGGTTTGTCTAACACAAAAGTTTCATCACCAATAGTTACTTGCTTTTCCTGCATAGCTTCTAACAATGCAGATTGTACTTTTGCAGGCGCACGGTTGATCTCATCCGACAGAACAAAATTGGCAAAGATGGGTCCTTTTTTGATGGAGAAATCATTTTCTTTCATGTTGTAAATCAGCGTTCCTACAACATCGGCCGGAAGTAAATCGGGCGTAAACTGAATTCTGCTAAAACTACCTTGCACAGCTTTGCTTAACGTGTTGATTGCCAATGTTTTTGCCAATCCGGGAACACCTTCTAACAAAATATGTCCTTTCCCAAGTAAGCCAATTAATAAACGCTCTACCATGTGCTTTTGTCCTACAATCACTTTGTTGATTTCCATCGTCAGCAAATCAATAAAAGCACTTTCTTTTTCAATTTTTTCGTTAATGGCTCTAATATCTATTGTCTCTTCCATTTGGGTTCTTATTTTGAGGCGTGAATTTACTAATCACATTTAAACGATGCAAATTGTTAAAATTATTCGTTTATTGCTGTTAATAATTGGTTAAAATATTAAGGATATTTATATATTGAAGCCTTTAAAACTCAAAAGCATAAGAGATCGGGAATGATCTCATTTTTTTGTGCATAACACCTAACATTACAACGGCAGTGGTTGCTCAATGTACTGTATTTTTTTGAATTGTATTTTATGGAATTATCTGGATTAGATTACAGCCTTATTTTTGGATTTTTTGCAATTGTGCTGGGAATTGGAATTTATGTTTCAAAAACCTCTGGGAAGAATAGTACCGAATATTTTTTATCAGGTCGAAATATGCCTTGGTGGATTTTGGGAGTTTCCATGGTGGCAACTACCTTCTCCACCGA
>JBCCLS010000140.1:0-7538 GCA_039026835.1 Bacteroidota bacterium
CAAAAATTAGTAGTTTAGTCCAAATGTACTAAAAAAATTTGACCAGTTGGACTAATTTATGAAAAATATAAAATCAAAAATCTTAGAAGCTGCCAAGAAATGCTTTAATGACAAGGGCGTTGCACATGTTTCAATACGAGAAATTTCGAGAGAAGTAGGCATTAGTCACAGCAATCTCATCTATCATTTTAAAGATAAAAATGCACTTTTAACGAGTTTACATGCACAAATTTTAGCAAGTGCTATTCAATTGAATCAGGATATTAGTACGGAAGAAAATATCTTAAAGAGTTTGTTTATAAGTACACTTACAGGTTTTGAAATTATCTACGATTTTCGATTTTTTATGGTTGATTTTAATCTCATCATGAGAGAAAATAAAGAATTACACACACAAATTAAATCGATCGAGAAATTGCGTTTTGAGATGTATGAAGAAAAAATTATACAACTAATTGAAGCAGACATGATGCGAAAAGAAGCATTGGCCCACGAATATGAGTATCTCATTACTCAAATCCGTGTTTTTAGTGATTATTGGGTATCGTCTGCACAAGTGTATGAAGAACAGCCACAATTGTGTATAAAAAAATATGTGCGACTCTTTCTCACCTATTTTTATCCTTACTTAACTGAAAAAGGAAGAAGAAGTTTTGACGCTTTACTTTCTGAATTTGGATTGTAGATGTACTGTGACCATCTTAGGCAAACAAAAGCATACTTCGAGCAGATTCAGTGTCCAAAACCCCAAAAGAAAAGCAACATAAAATTACTCCACAAGCAGAAAAAGTCTAACAGCGTTAGCGGTCTAAAAGATTTCCGCTTATTCGAGAACAACTCTAGTGAGATGCAGAAGCCAGTGTTGAAATTATTGCAGTATCAAGCTCAGAAAGACGTATCAAACAAAACAAATCAAAAAATAAGAAGTTGAAAAGTTTATTGGTTTATGAGTTTAGACTTAGAAATAACAAATAGCATCAGACAACAACCGACAACGGAGCGCAGCGACCAACTCACAATAATGGAAGCAGTATAAAAGATTTCTCCACAAGCAAAAAAAGTCTAACAGCGAAGCGGTCTAACCTCTAATAGCGTCAGCAGTCTAAAAGATTCCGCTTATGCGGTAGTGAGTCTAGTGAGATTCAGAAGCCTGTGTTGAAATTATTGCAGTATCAAGCTCAGAAAGACGTATCAAACAAAACAAAACATAAGAAGTTGAAAAGTTTATTTGTTTATGAGTTTAGACTTAGAAATAACAAATAGCATGAGACAACAACCGACAACGGAGTGCAGCGACCAACTCACAACAATAAAAGCAGAAAAAGTCTAAAAGCAAAGCGATTTAACATCTAACAGCGTCAGCGGTCTAAGAGTCTATAATTGAACATTCAACAAATCTCCACTCAATTGCAACACCACCAATTCTGCTAATTTGGCATTGTATTTTGCTTGGTTTCGGCTGAGTTCGGCATTTAATAAGTTCAACTGTGCTTGTCGGAATTCAATGGAGTTGACTTGCCCGATTTTGAATTTTTCTTGGGTACGATCAAAGTTATTTTTTGCCGTTTTAATGTTTTCCTGTTGCAGTTCGTAAATCAGCACTTTATTTTTATAATCGTCCCATGCATTGTTGAAATTGCGTTCTAAGTCGATCAAAATTTGCTCCTTTTGCAACTGCTGATTTTCCAAGGTAATCTTTGCATTTTTTACGCGCGTGATTGTAGTTCCACCATCAAACAAATTCCACGTCAAGGTAAGACCTGCCGACAATCCTACATTGGTAGAAACGGCAACGAATGCTGCTGCATTATTATTATTTCGATTCCAGCCGTAACTTCCTGTTAATCCTACAGTTGGTAAATATTGCGAACGATTTGATTGGATGTCCAAATTACTAATAGAAATATTCTTTTCGGCGCGTAACAAGGAAACATTATTGGCTTGTGTTTTGGTCCACAAGTCGTTTTTATCCAAATTAAAAATAAAAGCAATTGTAGTATCTACATTAAAATCCTGTGACAATTTATTTCCTAAAATCACATTCAAATCGCGCTTGGCATTGATGAGTTGTTGTTCGGTGTTGACAATATTAATGCTGTCGTTATTAATATCTACTTCTGCATTGAGTACGTCCAATTTGGTGTTTTGACCATATTCAAACTGATATTCAGAACGCGTCAATCGATCTTTCGAAATTTCAAAGGTTTCTTTGATGGCAGTTGTATTCTCAGAAAGTTGAGCAACGGAATAATACACAGAAAACAATTGAAGCAAGGTATTTTCAATCGTTTCGCGGGCTTCGAGTTCTGATAGTTGATATTGTTCTTTGAGTCGTCTGTAGTTATACAAGCGTCCCAAACCATCAAAAAGTGTATAATTAAGATTGATAGACGCATTGTAACGCGAACTTTCTGCACCATTCAACACAGCCGACTCTCCATTGGCAAATTCGGCTTCTGTATTATCTAAGTTATATGTAGCGCCTGCATTTCCTGTAAGTGTAGGCAAGTAGCCAGAATTTAAAACACTTGTATTATTTTCAGCAACTTTTACGGTATTGTTGGCAATCTGAATTCCGTAATTGTGTGCTAATGTCAATTGAATGGCTTCATCGGGCGAAAGGATTTGTTGCGCATTCATATAGATTCCGAAGAAAACTAAAATATAAGTAAGATAACTTTTAGTGTACATTTGCTTCGTTTTCGTTTAGTTCATTTTCAGTAGTCATGGGCGTTTCCAACATTGCCAACGCTTCTTGCTCTTGTGCTGCCAACGCTTGTTCCTTGGCTTCTTCCTGACGTTTTACAATCACAACGCGTTCCACTTCTTCTTTGGTAATTTTTCGATTATAGTACAGCCATTTTGCAGTGGTTTTGACTGAGTTTCCAAATGATAAAAATATTGGCAATACAATTAAGGTTAATATGGTAGCAAACCCGATTCCATAGGCAATGGAAATTGCCATCGGAATTAAAAATTGTGCTTGTCGACTCGTTTCAAAAATCAAAGGAGCCAATCCTGCTACTGTTGTAATCGAGGTTAAAAAGATCGCTCTAAAACGCGCGCGTCCAGCTTCATACAAGGCATCATCAAACAGCATTCCTTCACGAAGATTTCTATTGAATTTCCCTATGAGTACGAGTCCGTCGTTGACCATAATTCCGATCAAGGCGATAATTCCCAACATGGAAAGAATATTTACAGAAAAATCGTGAATCCAGTGTCCCCAAGCAACAGCGGGTAAACTCAGCGGAATAAGGAGCAGTAATAATAACGGCTGACTGTAACTTCTGAAGGTAAATGCAATGACGATGTAAATTAAGATGAGTATGGTAGTCAACACAGGCAACAATGAATCAAACAGTTTATTGCGTTCTCTGTTTTGTCCTTCATACGATGGTGTTACTGTTGGATAACGCGATAATATTTCTGGCATAATTTCATCTTTAATTTCTGCCATGATATCTGTTGAACTTGTTTTCTTTGGATCTTTAATATCTGCTGAAACCTGAATTTCGCGGCGACCTTCCAAATGGTTGATGGCAACTTCTCCACGTTCAATGCTGTAACTTGCAATTTCTTTGAGCGGTACACGCTGTCCACTTGGCGTGATGATTCGCATATCGTCCAAATCATTGATAGAAGAACGATTCGGTCGGTCATAACGCACCCACACACGAATTTCATCCTGTCCTCGTTGAAAACGCTGTGCTTGTGCGCCAAAAAATGCAGAACGTACTTGTGTCATCACGGTTCGTAAGTTCAAGCCTAACGCATAGGCACTTTCGTTGAGTTGCAACCTAACTTCTTTAATTCCCGCAGGATCTGTATCTGTGACATCTTTCAATAAAATGTTATTCTCAAGAATTGTTTTGAGTTCTTTTTTGACAGCTTTCAATTCGGCAATATTATTTCCTAATAAAGAAACGGAGACGGGAAGTCCACCAAAATTTCCACCACTTCCGTATACCAAGCTTTCAATACCAATTACGGGACCGACTGCTTCTTTGATACGATTGGAAACCAAATCGGACGTAATTTCATTGGGACGTTCTTCTCCCGGCAATAGATTAACTTGTAAGGAAGCGGTTGCTGAACCTGGTCCCACACGTCGAATCATATTTTTTACCAAATACTTTTCTGTGTCTTCTCCTAGATATTCATCATTGATTTCTTTGGTAACAATTCTTGCTTTTTCTTCAATAAATGAAATAATGCTGTCGGTTACTTTTTCATTGGTACCATTGGGCATGTTGAGCGTAATGGTGACACGATCGCTCGCAATACGTGGAAAGAAAGCGCCTCGAATGATTCCCGCTTGAAAACTTGACTGTGTTAAAATAAAGAAGACAATAAAAAATGAAAACATTAAAAATTTATGTTGCAAGGCAAAGCGTAAGGTTGGACTGTATAGTTTGTCGCGCAACCAATTCATGATGGATTCGCCAATGGTATTGATGTAGCGAAGTTTTGAAAATATTCGTGCCAATATATTTTTTGGTTGTTTATTTTGTGGTCGTAAGGCTTTGGAATGTGCCAAATGCGCAGGCAAAATGATCAGTGCTTCTACTAAAGACACAAGAAGCGTGAGCATGACCACAATAGAAACTTCTCCGAAAAATTCTCCAATTCTTCCATCTAAAAAGAGAAAAATACAAAACGCCAATATGGTAGTGACAATTGCTGATAAAATAGCAGGCAATACTTCCATAACACCATCAATCGCGGCTTGTTCAGGCGATTTTCCTTTTTCGTATTGTTGATAAATATTTTCAGCAATAACAATTCCGTCATCGACCAAAATTCCAATCACAATAATCATCCCGAAAAGGGACAATACATTGATAGTAATATTGAAAAATCCCGCAAACATAAACATTCCCAAAAAGGCAACAGGCAATCCAAAAGCGACCCAAAAAGCAAGTCGTGTGTTAAGGAATAATGATAAAAATGCCAGTACGAGTCCAATTCCGATCAATGCGTTTTCTGCTAATAATTCGGTTCGTTGTACCAGTGTAGTCGATCGGTCATCCACGACATCTAGGCGTACGTTTTCGTATTTTTGATTGAATTCTGTTATATATTCTTTGGTTTTTTCTGCGGCAGAAATTAGGTCTTCGGTATTTGTACTTGTGATACTGATGTTGATCGAGAGATTGCCGTTAAAATAATTGGCGTTGGGTGTTTCTGAAAACTGATCGCGCACTTCGGCGACATCTTTCAAACGAATAATTCGCCCAGAAACATCTGATTTCACGACCAAATTCGACAATTCATCTGCATAATAGGAACGCGCATTGGCGCGAATTAAATATTCTTCAGCGCTCGTTTTAATGGTTCCACCTGTAGAAATTAAACTCGCCTGATTGATCGCGGTTGAAACTTCTGCAAAAGATAAATTGTACGCGCGTAAGTTGGTTTCGTTGATAGCAATTTCAATTTCTTCATCAGGATATCCTGTAATGTTAATTTGTGAAATACCATCAATGCCACGCAAATCGTTTTCTACTTGGCGTCCTATTTGTTTGAGTGTTACCAACGGAATTCCTTCTCCGCTAATGGCAAAAGAAATGGTTTCTCGTACGGCTTCTCGTTTGGCAACAACCAACGGTTCCATTCCTGTGGGAAACGTAGGCACACGATCTACGGCGTTTTTTATTTCCAACAACATAAAGTCAATGTCTTCACCTTTGGAAATTTCCACATTAATCACACCGCTATTTTCGTTGGAAGTAGAGGTGACGCGTTCGACGCCGTTGAGTCCCTTTAAATTGTCTTCAATTTTGAGTACAATTCCTTCTTCAATCTCTTGTGGAGAAGCGCCAGGATAGGTAATTGTAATGGTCACATTTTTAGAATCGACCAGTGGGAAAAAAGAAGAGTTTAAGGTAAAAGCACCATACAATCCAAAGATGACAAACAACGAAATAACAATGTTTACAGCAACACTGTGTTTTATAAAGTAAGCAATTAATTTTCTCATGACTTACTTTGCGTTTTTTGGTTCTTTGGTGGTTGTAGTATTGTCATTAGTTTTTTGTACAAATGGTTTTACCAACATTCCTGCGTATGCACCAGGCACAGACTTTTTCAAAATGATGGTTCCATCCGGAACATTTTTTAAGACCGCTTTGGTATCTGAAAAATAGACAGGTTGCACATCTATGATATCTAGAATGCTATCGCGTACTACAAATATTTGATCATTGTCTGAGACTAAATTTCGATCTACTTCAATAGCTTCTTTTTCGTCTTTTGCATTTAAGTTGGCTTCTAAATACATGCCTTCTTTGAGTTTCTCGTCTTTTACCTCTATGTAGGCAGTAATGGTTTGTGTAGTGGCATCAATACTTCCGTTGACACGGGAAACGACTCCTGAAAAACGCTCTGTATTATCCAAATTGTTTAACGCAACTTTTTCACCAACTTTGAGCAAGCTTGCATATTTTTTACTAAGTGCTACTTCCATCTCATAGACAGAATCGTCAATGAATTCTCCCAACTTCTGTCCATTGCGTATGAGCGAACCTTCTGTCGCTAGCGCTGCTGTCAAAATTCCTGAAAATGGGGCGCTTATAGTATATTTAGACAAGCGCTGCTCTAAATTTTTTACGGAGTAATAATTGGTCACAATGTTTCTTCCAGTAATAAAGTATTTCTCTTTTTCAGAAGTCATCTCAGGAAGTGTAGGTGTGGTTTTGTTGAGGTCAAAACTGCTCAAATACTGTTGCCATTTTGGATAAATGTCTGGGAAATCGAGTCGTAAATCGGGCATAATGGCGGCGATGGAGTTGTACAAATTACTTTTTGATGATTGTACATTGGCACGATACTCGGCGGCATCAATTCGAATTAGAGTTTCGCCTTTGCGATATTTCTGTCCAGGTTTGAATAACTTTCTGCTTGTTTTAAAAATGCCTTGTACTTCCGCATACAATTCTACACGTCTTTTGGCGACAAGATTGCCATTGGCAGGAATAATAATAGGAATTGTTGCATTTTTAACGGTATCCGTATATACTGTTTTGACGACCTTGGCGGGAACAGGTCTCTTTTTTTGCTTGCTGTTTGCCAATTTTTTACCAAAATAGATGGCTCCAGCGATTAGCAGTGCTCCAAGAATCGAAAGTATGATATTTCGCATCTGGTGAGATTATTTAGATGGTTAGGATGCAAATTTATCCATAACTTTACTTTCAGACTCTTAAAAAAAACTTAATAAAATTTAGATTCTACTGCTGTGTAAGTCAACAAGATAGCAAAAAACCGTGCAATTATTGGGTAAAAACGATGCCTTAGATATCATTTTTTATTGTATTTTGGGACAACATAAGCGTAAGTAATTTATAGGAATAGTACAAAATGCTTAGAAAATTGAGCGTTCGACCGTGTTTTTTGTCGATTCGCAGATAAATTTGCAATGATATAACATAAAATATTTTGTCAAACCCTATAATTTTATACTTTTACACCGTTATGGCAAAATTAAACCAAAAGACCCTGTTGTGTTTTGTTATACTAGCATTCGCTTTATTAAC
>JBCCLS010000141.1:0-7536 GCA_039026835.1 Bacteroidota bacterium
GCTTTTCAAAATTGAGTTTCACAAAAAAACTCCGAAGCAAACACTTCGGAGTTTTGTATATTTTGGGAAAGATTGATTAGTCTACAATCAATTTCTTTGTTACAGTTCTTTCTTGGTCTGTTACTGTGATTAAATACATTCCTGAGCTTACATTGTTTAATGAAATTCTTTCATTGAATGAAGCAGTTGCATTGTAGTTTTTGTTGAAGACCAATCGTCCAGAAATATCGTGAACATCAATCTTGATGTCTTCTCCAGACGTTGAGCTAAATGATAAAGAGAATTCTCCTCTGTTTGGATTTGGATATAACGCAAAGTTTTCCAATTCAAATTCTTCATTACTCAACACAATTGTTGTAGTTGTAGTACAGAGTTCAATAGACCACTCGTTCACAATTCCGGCATCTCCAGCGAAGAAATCAACAAATACTAAATTCCATGTTCCAGAAGGATTACTTCCGTTAAATACAGATAATGGACTATTAGGAGATGCTAAACCAACTGTTGGAGAACCACAAACGATTGCAGGTTCACCATCTTTAAAGGTAATATCGACATCATCATTTTGTCCACAGTTTCCGTTCCAAATATTTGAAATATCACTACCGTCAGGTTCTTGTAATTGCATAATTAAATCTCCCACAAACGTATGAGACATATCAACACTTACTCTAATATCTGTAATAGGAGTTGTTTCTGTTACATTTACAGGAACAAAAACAGGAGTACCTTGTACTGGTCCCGTAGTACCTAAACCATCAGGAATTGCTGTTGCAATTGGTCCAGTAGTGTAGGTATTACAAGTAGTCGTAGTTGTTACCGTAGCACCTACTGAGAACGACTTAGATATAGCAAAAAATACATTTCCAACCGCTTCAATTTTTATTCTACAGTAAGGTTCAAACACAACTGGGAAGGTAATAGTTTCTGAACCGTCATTAGCAGTATTTGATGCCAACACAGTTGGGAACGTTAATCCTCCGTCAGTTGAAAATAGAATATTTACATTTGAAGTATTGATACCATTTCCTGTAGTTCCTGCCACATCCCAAGTGATGGTTGTTGTGGTATTTGTAGGGAAACTTTGGTCCGTTGTATCAGGAGCCGTTACTCTAAAAGGTCCTGTATTTGCCAACGTAATTGTCATATCATCTCTGTTGGTTTGTCCACCATTTGGCGTTCCATTGTCTCTTACAGTTAATGCAAAGTTCATCGTTCTAGCCACACTTGGCATTACTTCCCATTGTGGTGTTAAGTTGTCTTCTAAGATATCTTCTATACGTGGAAATGTACGATCTGGCGTTGATACTGGTGAGTACGATCTAAACTGTGGTCCGTTGGTATCCGTTGGTCCAGGAACACCTGCAATGGTTCCTACATCTACTTGTTCCCAACAGTATGATAAGGAAGTTCCGTTAGGATCTGTAGCACTTCCTGTAAGTGTGAAGGCAGTTCCATACGGAATGGTATAGTTTGGACCAGCGTTTACAGTTGGTGCTGTATTTCCATTTGCAGTATTGCTTGAACAAATTGGATTTTGATTCAATCGCAACCACATGTTGTCAATACTAATTGCGTGGAAGTGATCGTCACTATTGTTTTGTACGTTATCCGATCCACAAATTCCTGCATACGCCATAATGGTTGTTCCACTTCCTGGCTCAACTGCAGTTGCAGCGCTTCTGTTTCCACCAGAACAGTTTCCTTGACTTCCATTAAATGTGTGAGGTGCTCCAAATTGGTGCCCCATTTCGTGTGCTACAAAATCGATATCAAAAGGATCTCCTACAGGATTTGGTGACCCTGTAACACCTCTTGCTTTGGCATTGCTAAAACAAATACCTCCTAAAGTAGCCAATCCACCACCACCAGTAGTGAATACGTGACCAATGTCATAATTTGCAGTCCCGATGTTAGCATCAACAATCGCTTGGTTTTGACCAATTAATAATCCAGCATTGTCATCATTATATCCATCATTTTCTGTTAAAAAGATGATGCTTGTATTGTCTACTAAGGTCATTGTTAATGACATGTCTCTTTCAAAGACAGCGTTAACTCTAGTCATTGTTACATTCATAGCAGCTAATACAGTAGCTCTTTTTACTGGATCCGTAGCTGTTTGTTGTCCTGCTGCATTGATGTGGTAGTTTGCATATTCTTGTGTACACGCTAAAGCAAGGCGGAATGTACGTAATTGTCCGTCGTTTGCATTTTCTAACTCAAAATCGTCATGTGTACCTCTACCAAAAGCATGTACTTCATCTTCGTCATTGTCTTGTACTAAACACGAAAGATTTCCATCAACTTCTCTGTATAGATTTGCTTTTTCATACATCATGTACGTTTGTAAATCAGTTGTCATTGGATCAATGTACATTGTTTTTCCAATAGTGTGTATTACCGCATGGAAACCAAATATTGTTGTTGTGAAACGAATTATAGTTCCTGTATTTTCTCTACTCACAGCAACATACGACTGAATATCAGGATATTGCGCAGCAAATGAAGGTTCCATGATAGAAGCATTGTATATTTCAAATTCTTCCATTTTTCCGTTAGCAACAGGGAATTCCAACACAATTTCAGACTCAATGTTTAAGTCTCTATCAGGTGCTGCTGTTAATTGCTGTTTTAGAGTAGCTAGGTCTAATGTATATGTGTCATATACTGTAGGGAAAGAAGTTCTTTCTAATAGTTCTTCCGTACGGAAGTTTGTATTATCTGTTGGTTGCCAAAATAGCTTTCCTTGCGAAAAACTTAGGATGGGAAGCAACAACAATACTAAAAAGTAGTTGTTTTTCATAATAAATGAATGAGTTATAGAAGTTTTTAGTTTAATAAATGTGCGCTAAAGTTAACTCTTTTTTTAAAAATTGATAAGAAAGTTTTAACATTTAATCAAAAAAAGCATAAAAATTTAACAATTCTGCATTTTTTAATTCCAAGCTCTAATGTTTTCTACCTCAAGATCTAAGAAAAGTAATGTGTGTACGCTAGACAGCGGAATGCCACTTTCCATGAGTAGCCAATTATCCCAAGAAGCATACAAACCTCCAACGGGAATAATATCTACCCACATTTGATATCCTTTGGGGCGTCCGTTTATATCTAAAAACCATAAATAGGAATCGCCAGGCGTAGTTCCGCCAGAAGCGTAGGTGATAAGTAGTCCTTCCTCACCAGCTTCATTTTTTGCAATACTACGCGATGTCCCTTCATCAAATACTTTGTAGGGAGCCACTAACCAAAAGGAATCATTGTTAAAATAGGAGAGTGCCGTATCAATATATTCGGTAGCCTCAGTTCCTGTAATTGATTGGCGATCCACTTGAACAATACTTTCTGACGGTTGTTTTAAATTCAGCGCCACCTCAACATCACTCCAAGAAACGGTTACCTTATATTGATCTTTATCCCATACATAGTGATGTGCTCCTCTAAATGTCCAACTAAGGTAACGCGTGTTTTTATATGCATTGTAATTGAGTGCTGCAAGCATTCTGTTCGCCATTGCATCCGCAGCAGCACCTTGCTCGCCTTTTGGCAAGGGTTCGTTGTAACGGAGATACACAATTGCAAAAAATAGCAAAAGCGTGAATATGATTCCCAGAATGAGTTTTCCCAGAATTTTAGCAATTTTCTTCATGTGTAGATGATAAGGGATTAGTTTTTAAATCTTCGTAAGTCCGTACTTTCAAATGTCCACTCAGGTGTGCGTAATGTACCTTCTTTGGCTTTGTACCAAGGACTTAATTGTGCATTTTGATTATTTACCAAGATTTGCGTCTCTTGTGCAGGCATATAGCTTTGTGCAATCATAAATATTTTTTCACCTTGAGTATTTTGTGCTACATCTACCACAATTACTGCATGTCCGTACGGATTTCCTTGTTGTATGAATACGTCGCCTACTTGAATGTCTTTGATGTGTTGAACTTTTGCCAATTCTTTTCGTAACGAAGCTGTATTTGCATATGCAAAAATATAATTCATGTAACGTCGAAATTTTTTATACGAATGATCGCCTTTGGCATATTTTTTAAAATAGCGCGGTTTTCCATCGGATACAAATGTAAAGTGAATGTCCTGCAAACGTTTTTGTTCAAATAAAAACTCACCTCGCAAGCGCATCACAGCATCTGCACATTGTTGCAAGTCGCGCGTACCAATTTCCATATCCACCACCGAAATGTAGACATTGGTATTGTCTTTTTCGCGTCCGTCGTAGAATTTGACTTTACTATTGATAGATTTTAGAGGTAATTTCCGCAAGTACGTTCCAAAATGTTTTTTATCTAAAGCAACACGCGTATAGGTTTTTGGTGTATTGAAGCGTTCCTGAATTGTTTTTCCTTCGGGATTGATCAAATTTTCTTCGGTGTCTGCTTCTTGTGTCGCAGCAATTTCTTTACCGATAGTAGCAGATTGTTTGTTTTTTTCCGCACAAGCGAGTACCAATGTAGAAGAAAGGAATAGGTACAGTAGATTTTTTAGAGAATCTATAGTCAAATTTCGCATCTGATGTTTATTTTTACTCGACAAACGAGATTATTTTAGCAGGTTCACTATACTGATTACATGTTTGCCCTTTGTACACACTACAGTGACTCTTGTGATAAATTATTTCTAATACTAAATCTACAAAATTATACGAAGCACGAAACAATAAATTACAAATAATACTTACAAAATATGAACATTTTAGGAATAAGTTCCCGTATCAAACATCCAGAGTACGGTGTGGGCGTTGTTACCAACGTAACCTCAAAACATTATTGGGTAACTTTTATTGAAAACGGATTGGAAACCATTGATATTGATAGCGAATTTGAAATCATAGATGCTGTAGAAGATGAGGTTGATACTGTGAGTTTTTACGAAGTAGAAACTATTTTGCGCAATATGCTAAAAAAATGGTCAGATGTCTCTGAAATTGTTCCCATTGGTGACAAATGGAAAGGAGGAAGGCTTGTTTTGGAACCGGGCGATTCCAACTTAAAAAGCAAAGAACTACCAATTGATAGTTTTTTCCATAAAATTGTCATGGTGCGCGATCGCATTCGCGTGATGGAACAAAAAATAAATTCAAGCAATTTAGAAGAACAAGAAAAAATTGATCTGCAACAATACATCACACGTATGTACGGAAGTTTAACCACATTTAATGTGTTATTCAAAAACAAATCGCAGCAATTTGTAGGTTCTCGATCGAAGTAAACTTGTTTGTGAAGTTTTCAGTTGACAGTTTTCAGTTTTCAGTTTTCGGGGAAAGTTAAGAAAATAGGAAAATCATCAAAAAATAAAAGAAAAAAAAAGGGACGTTTGCTTAGAAAACGTCCCCTACTTGTAAAACTAACCAACACTAATTATGGCATCACAACAGTATCGATTACGTGAATCACACCATTGCTTCCCATAACATCGGTTTTAGAGATCATGCTGTAATTTCCTTTCGCGTCTTTCAACCAAATTCCTTTATCATTCTGTACAACAGTAATCTTGCTACCGCTAAGCGTCGTTAGTGTTACTTTTCCTTTTCCCTTTTTCAAAGCAGCAACTACATCTTTTGCAGTTAATTTCCCTTTGATCACGTGGTATGTTAAAATTGAAGTCAATTTTGACTTATTTTCAGGCTTTAATAAAGCACCTAGAGTATTTTGGTCAATTTTAGCAAATGCATCATTGGTAGGAGCAAATACAGTGTATGGTCCTTCCGCTTTTAAAGCGTCTACTAAGCCAGCAGCTTTTACAGCAGTTACTAAAGTTGAGAAACTCTTACTAGAAGCAGCAATATCTACTACATCTTGGTTTTGTGCGTTTGTTTTGGCAGCGAATAAAAATAAGGCTACGGTGGTGATTGTTAGGATTAATTTTTTCATAATAATTTTTTTTTAGTTTTTAGATTTAATTCTTTTTTCTTTTTCGATTTTTCTAAGCGCTTTCAATTTTATATACACAAGTTTTTTCCTTTTGGATGAGCTAGCTGAATTTTTTTTTTATTTTTGATAAGATTTATCTCAGAAGTGAAAGACGACTCCATATTTATAGAACGATTTCAAAATCGTGACGAAACCGCACTATCCAAATTATACGACAAGTATTCTGGCGCAATCTATGGTGTCATTATAAGAATGTGTAAAAATGAAGAAGCCGCACAGGAAATTCTGCAAGAAACATTTATGAAAGCCTGGGATAAATCACATCTATATGATGCGTCTAAAGGAAAATTCTACACGTGGTTGTATCGTATTGCACGAAATACAACCTTAAATTTTTTAAGAAAAGAAGAAAAACTCATCCAAACAGAAGATTTAAGTGTATATAAAGATGAAGGCGTTGAAGCAAATGACGATGAACATGTAGAACTTAAAGGTGCTTTGGCAAAGTTAGATGCCCATCATCGTAAAGCCCTTATACTTGTATACTTTAACGGACTCACACACAAAGAAGCACACGAAGAAATGGGCGTTCCTTTGGGAACTTTCAAATCCTATGTGCGTCAGGCTGTAACTAAGTTACGTGAAGTGTATGCAAATGAGATATTGATTTTAATTTGTATCCTAGAACTGTTGAAATGAAAGATAGAAGCACTATCATAGAGAGCGGAATGTTGGAAATGTACTTGTTGGGCTTACTGCCCGATGAGCAGGTTGTTGTGCTCGAAAATATGTTGAATGAAGACACAGTACTGGCAGAAAAATATGCCGAAATTGAGCAAGATTTTGAAAATGTATCCTTTGAAAATGCCATTGAGCCACCAGATTTTATAAAACGAGATTTGTTTGAAGCTATTCGAAGTGAATATACTGATGTAAAAACACTTCCTAAAGAAGATGAAGCTTCAATTACAAAAAATAATCCACCAAAATCTTTCTTTTGGGCGGCAGCAAGTTTAGCAGCATTATTTTTGGTAAGTTCTTTTTGGATGTATACACAATGGAATACGGCCAAAGATGATTTGCAAGTCACACAACAAGAATTAAACGATATAAAATCGCAAATAGAAAATCTGCAAGGCGATTTAAAAAGCTCACAATTATTGGCTGATGTTGTGAAAGACCCTAATACATTGCAATACGCGTTGAAAGGAAATGATAAAATTCCTGGCGGATTTGCAACAGCCTATATCAATCACGAAGAAAAATCTGCGATTGTCAACGTTCAAAAATTACCTGCATTATCAGAAGACAAAACATATCAAATGTGGGCAGATGTTGAAGGTGAAATGATCAATATGGGCGTGATAGACAAGAGCAAAGATGTAGTTATACTTCAATATATTGACGAAGCTACTTCGTTAAACATCACTATCGAACCTGCCGGTGGAAGCGATCACGCAACCGTAGAACAGCTAGTGACGAATGTGTATTTGTAGGTGTTGGGTATTAGGCATTAGTGATTAGGAATTAGGGAATAGTGTAAAGAGTTTCAAAGAACGAATCAACAAATCAGCAAACAAACGAATTCACAATTACGAAGTTGAAAAGTGTATAAGTTTAGGAGTTTACGTTTCAAAGAACAATTCACAATTTA